>NZ_VOYR01000013.1:0-96387 GCF_013420185.1 Acinetobacter sp. YH01025
AGAGTGAACCACCTGATCCCTTCCCGAACTCAGAAGTGAAACCTCTTAGCGCTGATGGTAGTGTGGGGTTACCCATGTGAGAGTAAGTCATCGCCAGCTCATTAATTCAAAATCCCCCGAGCTTAAACAGCAGGGGGATTTTTTTATGCTTTTAATAAAGTTATAGTACTTCAATATAAATAAAATTATTAAAAAATAATCCATGTATAGAAAATTTTATCCCAGCTATTTGCTGTTAAATCTCTGTATTTCAGTTATTTTTTTGGCTATTGGTATGTATCCTGATCATGTGTTATTGAACTACTGGATGGTGGTAATACATTGGATTCTCGGAATTGTGCTGATGCATATATTGATTATCCGTTTACCGGTTTTTAATCGCTTTTATATTAATCGAAAAAAATTATATTATTCTATTGTACAAACCCCAATATATAAGCATGCAGAGTATAAGGCAGCACCCGTAATGTCTGGATTAGTGGTCTTTGGCTTGGTGTGTACCGTGTTATATGTATTCAACATGACAGAGTTTTATGTTGAGTATGCGTTTATTGCAGGTTTATCTGCAGGGAGTATGAGTTTTTAGTATGCTCCCTAAACCATCTCTAAGGCTCATTGAACTGCCGTAGCAGCATGCTTTAATACGTCCTTTAAGTCTTCTTCAAAGGGGAGATAGGGGGTAAGTAAGAATCTCATCTCAAGATCATACCTTCACCATCTAGCAAGTTGAACGGTATTTATTTTCGTAGTGGGTGTAATGGTAGAGTTGCTGTAGAAAATAAAGAATAGATAAAAAGAAAACCCATCATCCTGACGGGGTTTCTTCGTATTTCGTGCTTTAGGTATAACTCCTGTCGTACCTCACGATCCTGGTGTACAAACTTATTATTGTTGTTTTCCGTTTGGGAAACATCCTGTTTCCTGATGAATTTAGAATACGAAAATTCTGTGTGTACGCCTAGCCTCAATTATCTTCATTCAATGTAAGCCAAAACGTACAAGGAGACTGAACTATTTATTGGAAAATTTCAGCCATAAAAAACCGCCTATGTCAGGCGGTTTGGAATCAGACTGCTTAAGCAAACATTTGGCTTGCTGCGCAATATAGAATCCATAGAATCGCAATTGCTACGACAGGTTCCAAAACTTTGGCCCAGCCTGGAACAGTCGGTTCTGCTGCTACTGTGCTTTCTACCGGCGCATGATCGGCTTGTTGATGTAACATTTGATTAAACTCCTTCATCGTATCATCTAATGATAGCTCTTCTTGGGGAAGGGGTTTAGAGCCCTTTAACTCTGTTAGCTCGTTTGTTGACCAAACCCAATCATCTGCCTGACCTGACAGATGTTCAATTTGACCCTGTAGTAGCTCTTTTAAGCCATTGCTGCCGAAGTTACCGGTTTCATCTAACTGTTTTAATTCGGTCAGTTGCAGGCTTAAAATTTCACTAATACCGTGTTCGAGTTCAGGTTTAGGCAGTTCAGACTGGTTGTGTACCGAAGTGGTCAGATGACGGGACACTTCCTGAATATACAGCGGATCGAGGGTCTTGATTTCCTGATAGAGCTTATTGTCATCTTCGCGCCACAGACGAATCAGTTTGCCTAGAGTTAGCGCATTGAGTTCCTGGATATATGCATTGCGGCTATCAGCATCGTACTGCTGCAAAAGCTGAGGCTTTTGAATTTTAACCTGATCGCTAAAGTATTGTACTAAATCAAAAGCCATGCATTTACTCCTATTTCTTTTTTAATCTAATAATCTTAGGCTTGGTTTTTTCTTTGGTGTTTCAGTTTGTTCCTCTGTGCTTGATTTTAAAGCATTTGGATCATTTTGGATATGTTCATATTCACTTGGATCAAAGAATAAACCCTGGCCATTTTCACGGGCATAAATTCCCAAAACTGCAGCAATGGGTACATAAATATCGCGTGCTACGCCACCAAAGCGCGCTGAGAAGCTGATCGCATCATTGGAGATGTGCAAGCCATGGACTGCATGTGGCACGATATTTAACACAATCTGGCCATCCTGAATAAACTGCTCTGGCACCATGGTGTTCGGTTGGGTAGCATCGACCAGAATATGTGGTGTAAGCTGGTTGTCGCAAATCCATTCATAAATGGCACGCACCAGATAGGGACGGGTTGGGCTTAAGTTGAGTTCCTGTTCAGACATATCTACTCTCTACTTATTTATTAAAAATTCGCTATAGCGGTTTTTTTCCTGCACGGTTAAGGATTTTACAAATGCAGGGCGACTAAAAATTCGCTGGCAATATAAATGAATCGGGCGGCAATGCTGTTTTGGCAGTTCAATGCCCATGGCTTTCAAGCGCAGGAAAATTGGGGCCAACATACAATCCAGGATGCCAAAGTTTTCCGCCATAAAATAAGGGAAATGCTGAAATAATGGTGTGAGTGAGACCAGTGTATCACGAAGCTGCTTTTGTGCCTTGGCCTGTGCTGCGCTATTCAGGGTATCTTCATGGCAAAGCAGGATATCGGCCAGCTTTAGCCAGTCCTGCTCAAAACGCCAGATGTATTGGCGCTGCTCTGCACGGGGTGCTGGTGCATCGGCATAGAGCCTGTTTTGCCGGTAGCGGTCATCGATATATTCGGAAATAATTGGGGCATGGAACAGTTTTAAATCTTGCTCTACCAGCATGGGTAGGCGATTATAAGGATTCAGGCTGGCTAAATCTTCATCTTCATGGTCGACCAGGACCAGATGATATTTAATATTCTTCTCAGCCAGTACCAGGCGAATCCAGTGCGAGCGGAAATCGTCTGCATGACTGTATAGTGTAATTCCCTGTAGCGGTGTATTTTCCAAGGACATAAATCAGTAAGCAGCAAAATGAATCAGTTAGGATACTAAAATTCAACCTAAAAAGCACGAAGCGAAAAAGGATGAATCGGGTGAAAATGGGTTAGATTATAAAAAAATAACAGGAGCGGCGCAGTATGATGATAAAACTTGTGTTTCTGATGTTCTGCTTAGGAATTGGGGTAGTGAACTATTATTTCAGCAAGGCCTTCTGGCTGCATGAGGGCAGTTGGGGTAAAGATGTACCTGAACAATAAAT
The DNA here is from genome assembly GCF_013420185.1 of Acinetobacter sp. YH01025. NCBI lineage: Bacteria > Pseudomonadati > Pseudomonadota > Gammaproteobacteria > Moraxellales > Moraxellaceae > Acinetobacter > Acinetobacter sp. YH01025. The sequence goes on from NZ_VOYR01000013.1 coordinate 3,090, forward strand.
TCCTTTATCTTTAAAATAACAGCCAATAAAAAAGCCTTGGATAAACCAAGGCTTTTTGTCCAACTCGGTAAACGAATTAACGTTTAGAGAATTGAGGACGTTTACGTGCTTTACGTAAACCAAGTTTCTTACGTTCAACTTCACGAGCGTCACGAGTAACGAAACCAGCTTGACGAAGAGCAGGTTTTAAAGTCTCGTCAGAAGCGATTAATGCACGAGTAATACCGTGACGGATCGCGCCTGCTTGACCACCGATACCACCACCAGCAACAGTGATGTAAAGGTCATATTTTTCAGTTGCTTCAAGAAGCTCTAAAGGTTGACGAACAACCATACGAGCAGTTTCACGACCGAAATATTGCTCTAATGAACGGTTGTTGATCACGAGTTTACCAGTACCAGCAGATAAGAAAACACGTGCAGTTGCGGTCTTACGGCGACCTGTACCATAGTTAGTAGCCATGTGCTGTATCCCTTAGATATCCAAAACTTGTGGCTGTTGAGCAGTATGAGGATGCTCGCTACCAGCGTACACTTTCATTTTCTTGATCATTGCATAACCAAGAGGACCTTTTGGCAACATGCCTTTCACAGCGCGTTGGAAGATTTCTTCAGGTTTGTGAGCAACTAACTTTTCAAAGTTAGTTTCTTTTAAACCGCCTGGGAATTCAGTGTGGCGATAGTATTTTTTGTCAAGTGACTTGTTACCAGTTACTTGAACTTGTTCAGCGTTGATAACAACGATGTAGTCACCAGTGTCAACGTGAGGAGTATAAGAAGTCTTATGCTTACCGCGTAAACGACGAGCGATTTCAGTCGCAAGACGACCTAAAGTTTTGCCAGAAGCATCAACAACGTACCAGTCGTGTTGAACTTCAGCTGGCTTAGCGCTGAGAGTTTTCATTAAACCACTACCTATTATAGTTGGTTTGGACGGTGAATCAGTCCAAACAAAAAGGAGACGAGATTCTAAACGAAATTGTCGAGAACCACAATGAAAATATAAAATTTCAAGCGCTGTATTTTAATCAAAATCCTGAGAAAAGAAAAGACTTGCCAAGAACATCCATCTGCCGTGCCTAGTACTGATCAACTTTCAGCTAAATATCCGCCTTCAAAAGCAGTTTAGATTGCCCCAAAACCGGCCAATCTGCCCGAATCTTCAGCAGAATTCACGGCCGCTGCGGTCAAAGTCTGCTTATAATGGGAGATGCCTTATTGTTTAGGATCAATCATGCTGCCTTTATATGTGACCAGTGGTGAACCTGCCGGCATTGGCCCGGATATTTGTCTGCATCTTGCTGACCGTGTAGATGAGCGTCCCGTTGTGGTTCTGGCCGATCTGGCCATGCTGGCCCAGCGTGCGCAAGTGTTGAAGATGCCGGTAGAACTGATTGAATACAGCGGGCAAACTGCTTCTTCAGAAAAAGGGCAGCTCTATGTCGAGCATGTGCCTTTACAGCAAGCTGTGGTGATGGGCGAGCTGAATCCGCAAAATGCCGCTTATGTGTTGGAACAGCTACGTCGTTCGGCCGATTATGCCATGTCAGGCAAAAGTGTCGGGGTAGCGACTGCGCCGGTACAGAAGTCAGTCATCAATGACGCTGGTATAGCCTTTAGTGGCCATACCGAATATTACCAGGAGTTTGCGGGCGTGCCGCGCGTGGTGATGATGCTGGCCACCAAAACCCTAAGAGTGGCCCTGGCCACTACGCATTTACCGCTGCGTGCAGTGGCTGATGCGATTACCGCTGAACGTCTGCATCAGGTGATTGATATTCTCATCCACGATTTAAAATCCAAATTTAAAATTGAGCAGCCGAATATTCTGGTCTGTGGTTTAAATCCGCATGCCGGTGAGGGCGGTTATTTGGGCATGGAAGAAATTGAGGTGATTAATCCGGTGCTGGAAAGCTATCGCGCGCAGGGCATCCAGATAAGTTTAAGCCTGCCGGCTGATACCTTATTTACTCCGGAAAACCTAAAAGATGCCGATGCGGTTCTGGCGATGTATCACGATCAGGGCTTACCTGTGCTAAAATCGCAAGGCTTTGGTGAAGCCATCAATATTACTTTGGGCTTGCCGTTTATTCGCACTTCAGTTGATCATGGCACAGCACTCTCCCTCGCAGGCAGCGGTCTTGCGAAAAGCTCAAGCCTGAATGTGGCTGTTGATTTGGCGCTGGATTTAGCGCGTCACTGATCTTGTCTTTATTACACGTTGGAAATCTTTATGTATCAGATTAATGCCTTAAACCCGAAAGATGAAGGGCACCACACGCGCAAGCGTTTTGGTCAAAACTTTTTACATGACCAACGTGTGATTGCGAAAATTGTACGCTCGGTCAATCCGCGTCCGGGCGATAATATTGTTGAAATTGGCCCGGGTCTGGCGGCCTTAACTTCACCATTAATTGGTGAATGTGATGCCTTGACCGTGGTGGAACTGGACCGTGATCTGGCTGCCGGTTTGCCGGGGCGTGTGCCACATCCGGAACGTTTAACCATTATTGAAACCGATGCGCTGAAATATGATTTTAGCAATCTGTTTGAAGATGACCGTCCACTCCGTGTGGTGGGTAACCTGCCGTATAACATTTCGACCCCACTGTTGTTCCATCTCCTGGAATTTGGTGACAAAGTCAAAGACATGCACTTCATGCTGCAAAAAGAAGTGGTCGACCGGATTACTGCTGAGCCAAATACCAAAGAATACGGCCGTTTGTCGGTGATGATTCAGTATTACTGCAAACCAACTTTCCTGTTTGAAGTGCCACCGGGCTCTTTTAACCCACCACCAAAAGTGACTTCTGCGGTGTTTCGTTTAGAGCCGTATGAGGTGAAACCGATTGTGGCAAAAAATGAAAAGGCTTTATCGCGTCTGGTTTCGCATGTGTTTACCCAGCGTCGTAAAACCTTGCGCAATAGCTTAAAAGGCATGCTGGCAGAAGATGGTTTTGAAAAAGCCGGTGTCGATCCGATGGCACGTCCGGAAACCCTGACCCTGGCCGAATTTGTGGCTTTGGCAGATCAAATGGTGGTGTAAAACAACGATGGCACGTTATAACTATGTGATTGGCGATGTACAGGGCTGTTTTGAAGCCCTGAAAGCCTTGCTCAAGGAAATCCGCTTTGATCCGGATCAGGACTTTATCTGGTTTGCCGGTGATCTGGTGGCACGTGGTGAAAACTCGCTTGGCGTATTGCGCTTTGTGAAAAAGCTGGCTGATCGTGGTGTTGCGACCACAGTGCTGGGCAATCATGACCTGACTTTGCTGGCTGGTGCACGTGGCCTGAAAGAGATTAAAGACAAAGACCAGACCCGCGATGTGATTGATGCCATTGACAGCGATGAATTGATTGACTGGTTACGCAAGCAGCCGTTATGTGTCTGTCCGAATGAATCGACCATCATTACCCATGCCGGTATTCCGCATTTGTGGAGTGCGGAAAAAACTCAGGCGCTGGCCAAAGAAGTTGAAGCGGTGATTCAGCATGACGATTTTGCGGTGATGGATCATTTTCTGGCCGAGATGTTTGGCAAAGAGCCAGCCCTCTGGTCAGATGATTTGCAAGGCAATGAACGCTTACGCTGTATCGTCAACTATTTAACCCGCATGCGCCTGACCGATGCAGAAGGACGCCTGGAGTTCAGTTTTAAAGACAGTCTGGATGATCCGATGCCGGCCGGGTTTAAACCGTGGTTTGAATATGCTTCGGCTGCGGCTGAAACGCATAAGATTATTTTTGGGCACTGGGCCGCGCTGCAAGGCAAAACCATTTCCGCCCAGATTCAGAATGTTGATGGAGGCTGTGTCTGGGGGCATCAACTGGTGGCTTACCGTCTGGAAGATGACACGATTTTTCAGGTTGATAACCCGCTGGCTGATTTCTAACTACAATCGCCATAAAAAAGCCACATTATGATGTGGCTTTTTTTGTCTGTACTGATTGGTCTTTGTCTGTACTGATTGGTCTTTGTCGATGTGCAGCTTAGTCGATACGAATCCAGGTCTGATTGCGTCCCAGCGCAGACACCCCAAGATTGGCTCTTAAAGTCAGGCGTCTTTTACTGCTGTTTAAACGGATTTTGGCATTATAGATTTTGCCAGCCAGCGGATCGATAACACGTCCGTGGTTATAGGTGCCGGTGCCTGCAACATGCTTAAGGCCTTGCAGGATTTTCATCCCTAAAATGGGCTGGTTGGTAAACGGTGCAGGGCAGTTCTGGCAGAGTTCGCGTGCCTGATAGCCGGGACGAGGTGTGACTTTCACAATAGTGCCGCTATAACTTTTATCGGCTTCCTGGCGAATCTGGATAATGGCTTTGGCCGCACCGGTTTTATCATCAATCTGCTGCCAGGTACCAGACAGATCATCGGCCCAGACATTGCTGCTCAAGAGCGTTCCGGTCGCCATTGTCAGCAATAATTTCTTCAACATAATTAACCCTGTTGCATCCCCTTGTTTTTAGAGGCTGCTATATTAGGTTAATTACTCCAGGAGTCAATAAAAGCCTTACCAGAACTGGGATTAGCGCAAAAACAAAGCCACAAATGTGGCTTCGTTAACAGATTAAAAACGGACTTATTCCATACGAATCCAGGTCTGGCTACGGCCAAGTGCCGATACGCCGATATAGCCGCGCAGGGTCAGACGCTTGCCAGTTGAATTCATCCGGATTCTGGCGTTATAGATTTTTCCTGCCAGCGGATCGATAACCCGGCCTTTTTCATAATTGTTGGTGCCTTCAACATGCTTCAGGCCTTTTAAGATTTCCATGCCCAGAATTGGCTGGTTGGTATACGGCGCAGGGCAGTTATTACAGGTTTCACGTGGCGTATAGCCCGGACGCGGAGTCACTTTAATGATTTTACCGGTATAGGTATTGTTGGCTTCTTTGCGTATTTCAATAATTGCTTTGGCAGAGCCGGTTTTATCATCAATTTGTTGCCAAACACCACTTAGGTCATTGGCGAATGCTGCAGTTGAGAATAACAGGCTAGTGAATGCGGTGAGTAAAATATTCTTTTTCATTTCAATTCCTTTACCGGGTACAACTTTTATTTTTTATCCCTGTTTTCAGGTATAAGACCTGCGGCGCAGAGAGTCAACCCTTATTTTTATAAATTTCTATTTTTCAACGTATTAGTAGAACATGCCACCTCCTGTGGCATGTTCGAATGTAGCTTAGTCTGCTTTAATCCAGGTTTGGCTACGGCCAAGCGCAGATACGCCGACATAACCTCTGAGGGTTAGACGTTTACCGTTGCTGCTCAGTTTGGCTTTGGTGCTGTAAATATTGCCAGACAGCGGATCAATAATCTTGCCGCCGCTATAGTTGAGTTTGCCTTTATACGCCAGTCCTTTTAGTACATCCATGCCTAAAATTGGCTGATTGGTATAGGGTGCAGGGCAGTCCACACAGGTGGTTTTCGGGGTATACCCCGGACGTGGTGTAATTTTGACAATTTTAGCGGTATAGGTGCCATTGGCTTCTTGACGAATCTCTAAAATGGCTTTGGATGAACCGGTTTTATCATCAATATTGCGCCAGGTACCGGAGAGATCTTCCGCGAAAATGCCGGCACTGAATGTGGCTGCCAGAAGTGCCACTGTATATTTAAATTTCCCCATGTTTCTATCCCTTTAATACACTTCAAAAAATTCAATTTTCATCTTAAGAATATTTTTTCATCAACACAAGATGTAAATATTGATTCTTGAGTCACATTTTTTGAATAAAGAGTATAAATGTTGGCAGCCAGACTGCGGTAAACACGGCATTCACCGCCATTCCAAATGCAGCATAACGTCCGGCCACACTACCGCGTTGCCAGGCTTGCGCTGTGCCAATTGCATGCGCAGCAAGGCCTAAGGCCAGTCCTGAGGCGCGCTCATCATTAATATGACGCAGCAGCAGCGGCGAGAAAGCGGCACCAATCACCCCAGATAAAATCACAATCAGAATGGCCAGACTGACCGGTGCTTCCAGTAGGGTGGCAATATTAATGGCAATTGGTGTGGTCACGGCACGGGTGGCAAATGCCATGATGTCATCGCCGGCCATATGTAAGAGATAGGCCAGTCCCATTGGCAAGGCTACGGCACTGATGCTGGCAAACAGCAAAATGCCCAGAATGGCTTTGAGCGGCAGATCATCATAGCGCATGGCCGCCAGCGGAATCGCCAGTGCCACGGTCACATAACCCAGCAGATGGTTAAATAGCGGATTGACCTGTGCCATATAATCTTCATAGGGAATGCCAAATACATACAGCAGTAGCACAATAAAAATCATGCCAAAGACAATGACCGGAATTTGCGGCAGTTTCTGGTTACAGGGTTTGGCAAGCAGATAGGCCACCAGGGTGATTAAAAAGCCATAAACAATTGCGAGCATGTTTTAATCTCCTAGAGCCAGCGTTTGGCCATTTTGGCATACAGCCATAACGGCAGTAGGGTGCTGAGAAACAGCACCACTAGAAAAGCCGGAATTTTATTGCCCATATGGGTCAGCATCAGCAGTGAGCCGGCACTAATCGGTAAAAAGGCAAACGCACTTTCTTTCATAATTTTATTGTTGGTATCGACAATCCGGGCTGGAATTTTATGCAGTCGGCGCCACAGGAAAAGCACCACCAGCAGGCTGAGTAAACCCATCAGGTTGCCCAGTTCAGGATGGTTGAAATAGGTCGCAATCCAGACGGCTGTTTCACGAAATACAATAATTAAGAGCAGTGTGCCAATCCAAGCTGGCCAGTCGATACGTTTAAGCCTGTTCATTTTTTATCAGTCGGTCATATTTTACTGTTCAAGTTTTAACTGATCTCATCATCAATTTCAAATTCTTCTAAAGGCCGTTTAAATTGCTGAGCCTTGGCACCCAGAATTTCGTCCAGCGGCAAGTGCGCCTGACGGATCATCTGTTCCAGTTTGGCCGGGGCCATATTTACGCGCAGATTCAGTTGTCCCTGCTCATCATAGTGCTCGGACTGGATTACATTCAGTTCATAAAACTGGTTGCGTAATTTGCCATAGGCCGGTTTTAACACCACATCAAAACTTTGAATCTGGCCCATCAGACATTCATGCACGGCCTGACGTAACAGCTCCAGTCCCTGACCGGAATGCGCAGAAATATAAACCCGCTCCGGCTGATGTGGCTTGGCATAGACAATTTTGGCTTGCTCGCCGGTGCAGTCGATTTTGTTATAAACCCTGAGCACCGGAACATCTGCGCCAATTTCTTTCAGGACGCGCTCAACTGCTTCAATCTGTTCCAGCATGTCCGGACTGCTGGAATCAATCACATGCAGCAACAAGGTCGCTTCCAGAGTTTCTTCCAGCGTGGCCTTAAATGATTCCACCAGCGAGTGCGAGAGATTACGGACAAAACCCACGGTATCGGCCAGCACCAGCGTACCAATCCCATCCCATTCCAGCCGGCGTAAGGTCGGGTCGAGCGTAGCAAAGAGCTGATCGGCGGCGTAGACATCGCTATTGGCCAGAATATTAAACAGCGTCGATTTGCCGGCATTGGTATAGCCAACCAGTGATACGGTAGGAACGGCGGCTTTTTGACGGGCCACACGACCCTGCATACGGGTCTGGCGGACTTTATCCAGTTTGGCTTTCAGCTGGCCCATACGAATTCTTAACAGGCGGCGGTCGGTTTCCAGCAAGGTTTCACCCGGACCACGTAAACCAATCCCGCCTTTTTGACTGTCCAGATTGCCGCGGCTACGAATCAGGCGTGAGGAGAGGTGATGCAATTGTGCCAGCTCGACCTGCAATTTCCCTTCATAGGTCCGGGCGCGCTGGGCGAAAATATCCAGAATCAGCTCGGTCCGGTCGACCACACGGCATTTCATGATTTTTTCAAGATTACGTGCCTGTGCCGGCGTCAACGCATGATCGAAAATCACCAGTTCAGCCTCGAGTTCTGCAACCAGCGCAGCAATTTCGTCCGCTTTACCAGAACCGATAAATAACTTGGCATCGGGTTTAATCCGCTGGGCAAACACATGCTGCAAAACTTCAGCGCCTGCAGACTTTGCAAGCAGATGAAATTCTTCTGCATCAAGGTCTTCCAAAATCTGCACGCTGACGCTCACGAGCACAACGCGTTCACCGCCTTGATGTTGCTGGTAATCTGGCACCTGGGCATTTCTCCTCATGAAAATTCTATTCTAGAGCAAAAAGCGCCAGCTGCGTGAACTAGATGAAGATGATTACAGCAGCATGACAAAAAGCAGGCGAATCCTCACAATCCCCAGTTTGGAGGCTGTATCATCATTTCGTGAGATAGAGGAATGGGCAGTTTGATCGTTGCCTCTGATCCATCAGGATGATCATTACATCAAGGGATTTGCTGTGGATTTATCCATTGCAGCAAGACTGTAGAAGAATTGGCATAGCGCATTTCAATTGAGCGATCTGGACAGTTTTTCGATGCTTATGATCAATGTCTGGTCAATTGCTTCAAGATAGAATACAGTTCTCTGAACAATTCTTGCTGTGATTTTCGCAATTCACGATTATGCTATGTCTCAAGTTTCTTTATCTTCATCCGCTTCAATGAATAGTTTGTCCAAATTTTTTCTCTATTCTAAAAAAATCACTGCCGGTCTGGCAGCGGTGAGCGAAGGCTTTTATCTGGTGTATCGTCACAGCTTGTATAAGCAGCCGAATAATCCGCAGAATACCCGTTATGTGCAGCATTTTTGCCGTCAGTTGTGCAAGGTGTTCAATATTGAAGTCGAAGTGCATGGAGAAATTCCCACCCAGCCGGCCTTATGGGTCAGCAACCATGTGTCGTGGCTGGATGTGCCGGTGCTCGGTTCAGGTGCGCGGGTATTTTTTCTGGCCAAAGCTGAAATTGAGCAATGGCCGGTGTTTGGAAAGTTGGCCAAAGGTGGCGGGACCTTATTTATTAAACGCGGTTCGGGCGATTCAATTAAAATCCGCGACCAGATTACCCAGTTTTTAAAACAGGATGTGCCGGTACTGTTTTTCCCGGAGGCCACGACTTCGGATGGGACTAAAATTAAAAAAGTACATGGCCGTTTATTGGGCGCGGCAATTGAAGCGCAGCGTCCGGTGCAAATCTGCCTGATCTGTTATATCAACCAGCAGGGCGAGCTGGATACCGTAGCGCCGTTTATCAATGAAATGACCTTTATTGAGCATGTTAAAAATGTGCTGGAGATGCCGAAAGTCACCGCACATTTAATGGCTTTAAATCCGATTTCGGTAGAAGGGCATACGGTGGAAAGCCTGACCTCGCTGGTTCAAAACAAGATGATTGAGGGCTTGGAGCAGCTGCATCAAAAAGTCCTGATTCAGCAGGCCAGTGCTTAAGCTTTAACCTGTGTAGCAGGCTTACATAAAGCCTTCAATTGGCAGCCAGGAAATGATTTTCATGGCTGCTTTTTCATACCATTTCATTTTCGGTTCTTTAACAAATACGCGTTCTTCGCCTTTGCTGTTCACGACGCGCCAGTTAATGTTGTTTTGTGCATCCAGCACCAGACGGTAGGCATATTTGGATAAATTGGCATCCATGGTCTGATGCACCGATTTCGCCAGCGTCGGACTGTTGAGCAATACCCCAATTTCACTGTTTAAATAGGCTGAGCGCGGATCAAAATTAAAAGAGCCAATAAAGACCTGTTTTTCATCCAGTGCCATCAGTTTGGCATGCAGGCTGGAACGGCTCAGGCCTTTTAAGCTGACTTTGGCTTTTTTCGACAGTTCTTCGGTATTGCTGTTCAGATGCTCGGCCTCGGGTGCATATAAAAACTCATACAGCTCGACATCATTTTCCAGTAAGTCCTGACGGTATTTGGCATAAAACGCGTGTACCAGCGGAACGTCATTGGCCTTATAGGAATTGGTCAGTACCCGCACCTGTACGCCGTCATTGGCCAGCTGTTTTAAGCGGTCAGCCCCGGATTCTTCCGGCACAAAATAGGCCGAAATAATATCCACACTTTCAGTCGGTTTTTCCAGATGACTGAGCAGCTGGAAATTCAGTAATTCTTCTTTGGGTGCGCGGTCTTTAATCTTGCTTGGCGAGTCTTTCACCACTTCTGCTTTGACCCAGTCAAACTGGATTTTGTGGTTAAACCACTGTTCAATGGCTTGGGAGCGTGTGGCTAAATCAAGATAATTTTGTACCGCCACTTCTGCAGAATGGTCTTCGAGCTGCTGTTTCAGGCTTTCATAACGCAGATGATGCTGCTGTGGATTGACCAGCTGCTTGACCGAATAGGCATAATCATCATTCCAGTATTCATCAAAGGAGTGAATGATTTCATCGGAGGCAGAACCGACCAGCATCACATCGACATCGGAAAACTGATAGCTGTCGCTGACGTTATAATACTGGTTACTCATATTGCGCCCGCCAATCAGGGCAATCTGGTTATCGGCAATAAAGCTTTTATTGTGCATGCGCCGGTTGATACGTTTTAAATCTAGCACCATGTCCATGGCGCGGTATTTACGGAAGCGGTACGGATTGTATAGCTTGACGTCGATATTGCTGTGCTGGTCCAGCGCCAGATAAATACCTTCCATTTTCTTGGCATTGTTATCATCGACCAGCAAGCGCACTTTCACGCCGCGATCAGCTGCGCGAATAATTGAATGTAGTGCCAGCGCCCCGATTTTGTCGTTGTCCCAGATATAATATTGCAGGTCTAGGGTTTCTTCTGCCTTATCAATTAAATACAAGCGTGCTGACAGGGCTTCCAGCGGATCGTACAGCACCCGATAACCGGTCAGCTGCGGATTTTTTTCACGCAGCGGCAATACAATCTGGGCCAGATGGGTATGCTCGGTTGGCGTTTCAAAAGCCATTTGAACCGGATGTTCAATCTGTTTGGGCAGGGTTGAACAGCCACTGACTCCCAACACTAAACTGCAACTCAACAGCATGGCCGCGGTAGAAGAAGACATAGAACTTCTCGCGTATGTATTTGATTGCAAATTAAATTTGTCAGGATGTATCATATTGTCTAAAACAAGTCCAAAATTTGGTTTGAGTATAATTGCCAGCTGTGAAAAGATAAATATAAGAACGGACGAATTTAGTCGCCGGGGGAGAGTCGGGCATAACTATGTGGGATAGCCAATCAATTATACTGTATTTCTATATCGGCTTGGCCATACTGGCAGTTTGGGCCGTGTCACAGGCGTGGCGCAGTCAGGCCAATACAGAAACGATTCATCCCTTTAAAGCCTTTGTGCATCTGCTGGCCTTTTATCTATCCTATTTATTAATTCCGCTGTTCTTCTTTAGTATTTATGCCGGCTGGATTGGCTATTACTCCTTGCATGAAGCCATTTTTATCGGGCTGGTCAGTGGTGTGCTGGTCTATGCGCGTTTTATTGAACCGCATCTGATTTTGGTGAAAACCACCCGCTATCAGATGCTGCCCGATCAGCCGCTACAACGCCCAGTCCGAATTGCCCTGATTGCCGACCTGCATATAGGTCTATTTTCCGGGCATGAACGCCAGCTCAAGCAGATTGTCGCCAAGATTAACCAGGAAGAACCGGAAATGGTGCTGGTGGCAGGTGACTGGACCTATGAGCCGGAAAATAAACTGGCCGATGAGCTGGCAATACTAAAAGAGATTAAAGCGCCAATTTATTCTGTGACCGGCAATCATGATGAACAGTATCCTGGTCCGCCGATTCAGGAACTGCTCAAACATGCGCTTGAGGTTAATCATGTGATTGATATTGAAGGGCAGATTGTCGAGTTTGACGAGTTCCGCCTGATTGGGATTGGCGATTTATGGTCCGGCCGTACCGATATGCGCTATATGCCAGATTTACCGCAAGACAAGCCGTGGCTGATTTTGTCGCATAACCCTGATACGGTCGATATGGTGCCGAAATTGCCAACTCATCCCTTAATGCTGTCGGGACATACCCATGGCGGTCAGGTGGAATTGCCGTGGCTGACCGATTATGTGATGAAACGCGTATCTATTGTTGGTCATAAAAAAGGCCTGTACCGGCATGAACATGCCGATGTGTTTGTCACTGTTGGTACCGGAATGGTGGGTGTGCCATTTCGTTTCCGGGTACCACCGACCATTGATATTATTGAACTCTGCTAATGCCAAAGGGGGGCATTTTAAAAGACCCACCACAGCAAGGCGATCAGAATCACGACGCCAATCAAGACCAATACCCCGATATTCAGGCGGTGATTGTTCCGGTTTAAATCTTCAATGCCATTTGCCGCTGTTTCGACCGGGGCTTGTGCTTCGGTATGTAGCTGCGGGCGCGGTGGATCTTCAGTATCAAAATAAGGTGTGCTGATGTCGTCTATCGGTTTGGGGGCACATTCACCCTTGGAGGCATCCATGGCCAGACCGTGCTGGCGAATCAGTTCATCAATCAGCTGCTGGGCTTCTGCTTCAGTCAAATGACTGTCTGTTCTGAGGTACTGCACCGCTTCATGGCGTTTGCCATCATCCAGCAACAAAATAACTTTCACCAGTTGTTCTTCCCGAAGGGTTTCAATCAGACGATCCATACAATGACCTGCTGGTGGGGGATAAGCTTTTATTGTTTCTAAACTTGGCCAGATGCAATAGTGTGTTTGTGTATGATTTTGCATCACAGATAAAAAAACCAGCGTTATCTACACTGGTTTTTTTCAGTCAGATGAACATTTTAAATCTGGCTGTTGACATCATCATGCTTGGTTTCACGAATCGCCAAGAAGGCCAGAAGTGACAAGATAGATGCAGCTGTCAGGTAATAACCCACGGCAGCCAGACCATATTCGGTCGCCAGTTTGGTGGCAATCAGCGGTGCAAAAGAGGCACCGAAAATACCGGCCAGGTTAAAGGTCAGCGCAGACCCGGTATAACGTACCGAAGTCGGGAAAATCTCTGACAGAACGGTCCCAATTGGACCATAGGTCAGTCCCATAATCGCCAGACCAATACACAGGAACAGGAACACCACCAAGGTATTACCGGATTCCAGCATACTGGCAAAAACCAGACCAAAGAGCGCCGATACAACACACACACCAATAGACGTGGCTTTACGGCCAAATTTTTCTGCCAAAATCGCTGAGAGTGGAATAAACGCTGCAAAGCACAGGGTAGCAATCAGCTGTAATTCCAGGAAGTCGGCGCGGCTATAACCGAGCTGGGTGGTGCCCCAGTTGAGCGCGAATACCGTGGTCAGATAGAACACCACGAACGTACAGATCGCGGCAATGGTGCCTAAAATCAGCATGCCCCAATGTTTGGTCATGACTTCTTTAAACGGTACATTCACTTCTTTCTGTTTGTTTAAAACATTCTGGAAAGCCGGTGTCTCATGCAGTTTTAAACGAATCCACAGACCAACAATCACCAGTAAAGCACTGGAAATAAAGGGAATACGCCAGCCCCAGCTCATGAATGCTTCTTCGCTCATGAACGCGCCTAACAACAGGAAGGAACCGGTGGCCAGAATAAAACCAATTGGAGCCCCCAGTTGCGGGAACATGCCGTACCAAGCACGTTTGCCTTCCGGTGCATTTTCGGTGGCCAGTAAAACCGCACCTGACCATTCACCGCCCAAGCCCAGCCCCTGACCTAAACGGCACAGGGCCAGCAGTAACGGTGCGGCAATGCCGATTTGTGCATAGGTGGGTAACAGGCCAATGGCTACAGTGGAAATCCCCATGGTCAGCAGCGCAGCGACCAGGGTGGCTTTACGCCCAATACGGTCACCGAGGTGACCAAACAGTGCCGCGCCAATCGGGCGGGCAATAAAGGCAATGGCAAAGGTGGCCAGAGACTGAATGGTGGCGGTCATTGGATCGGTACTGGTCGGGAAGAACAGGTACGGGAAAATAATGACCGCAGCAGTCGCATAAATATAAAAATCGAAGAATTCGATGGTAGTGCCTACCAGACTCGCGGTGAGGACACGAAATTTTGAGTTCGTTGGTGCTGCTTCTTCATTGATTGCAGCAGAAGTTGATGACGCCATGAATGACCTTACACTTATTAAAAATAAAAAATTAGTTTTACAAGCGTAATCTTTTTAAAAAAGGCGTAATTTCTTAAAAAAACAACGGCAATCGTTTCGATTCAACGCGCTCAGGGTCACTGAAATGGAGAATCAAAACAATTAAATCACGTACAGATAGATAGACAGAAAATGTGATCCTGCCCCGATCAATACAAAAATATGCCAGATAGCGTGTGTGTATCTTACCCGTTTTAACGCATAAAACAATGCACCAATCGTATAAGAAATTCCACCAATCAATAAAAAAGTTAGCGCAGGTGGACTTAAAAAGCGTTGCATATCATCAATCACCAGAAGTGCTAACCAGCCCATCACCAGATAGGCAATCAGTGAAATTTTCTGAAACCGGTTGATGAAAACCAGCTTAAATACAGTGCCAATCAGGGCAATAATCCACAGTGCAATTAACAGATATTGCGCTTTGGCAGTAGGAATGGCGATAGACAGAAAAGGGGTATAGGTGCCAGCAATTAAATAATAGATGGCGGTGTGATCGAGCTTTTTATACCAGCCGCGGCGCTGCGGACTGTCGGCATAATGGTACAGACTGGACGCCGAAAACAATAGGAACATACTCAGCGCATAGACCCACAGCCCGATCCAGGGTCCGATAGTTAAATAACTGCCTTTAATCACTAAAAAAATACCGGCCACCAGCGCCAAAGCTGCGCCTATGGCATGGCTGATGAAGTTCATTCGTTCTTCAACCGGATCGTAGTCGGGTGCCAAGGGTGCATTCATAAGCGTGGGATCGTTATAATTAAAATATACGAATGTATAGTAATTCAATTTTGCATTTCGCGTAAGACGCTTTACACTTTAGCTGCAATTCATTTCAGGTTTTACTCATGTCTCAATTGGCGACTTCTCCCAATCCGGAACAACAATTTCTAGATGCGTTTCAGCAAGCCATTGAAACACAGCGTTTTGAGCGTTTAATTCTGAGTCAGTACAAAGGTGAACTTGAACAGCTGGAAAAAATGACCTTCCGGGTCATTTCTTTGCAAAATGAAGCTGTACTGAACTGTGTGTACCGATATAAAACCCAGGATGTCACCAAAAACTATCCGCTCACTGAGGCAGTGGCTCAGGTCAGCGCACTGCTAGGCTGCTGCAAACAGGCCAATTTATTGACCTTAGATGAAGACCTGCAGCTGAAAAAGAACAAGAAAAAAGCCATGCTGATGGTGAACAAGAAAAAAGCTGAGACTGCACCGGCAAGTGTCGCGCAAGGTCATGACCGCAGCAAACAGCGTTATGTCGAACAGGACAGCCCATTTTTGCAGCATTTAAGCATTACCGATCAGCATGGCCAGATCATTCCGAGCATGGCGCGAAAATGGAAACAGATTAATAAATTTGTGGAAATTTTCTCCGGGGCGGTGGAGCAACTCAACACTCAAGATCAGCCCTTGCATATTGTCGATTTTGGTTCTGGCAAAGGCTATTTAACTTTTGCCCTGTATGACTATCTGGCCAAGCATCAGCAGACGCCGTATGTGACCGGTGTGGAACTGAATCCGAAAATGGTCGCGTTCTGCCAGCAGGTGGCGCAAGATTCCGGCTTTCAGCAACTGGACTTTTTCCAGGGCGATGTCCGTACCTATGCACCGGAACAGCTCGATGTGATGATTGCCTTGCATGCCTGTGATGTCGCCACCGACTTTGCCATTCACACCGGCATTCGCCTGAATGCACAAATGATTATGTGTGCGCCGTGTTGTCATAAAGAGTTACGTCCGCAGTTACAGGCACCCAAAGTGCTGCAACCGATGCTACAATTTGGCATTCATGCAGGACAACAAGCAGAAATGTTGACCGATACCATTCGTGCGTTATTGCTCAAAGCTTATGGTTATGACACCAAAGTTTTTGAGTTTGTCTCTTTGGAACATACCAGTAAGAACAAAATGATTTTGGCAACCAAACGCCAAAATTGGAGTGAACCTGATCAAGCAATTTTGGCACAAATTCGTGATTTAAAAACCATGTACGGTATTCAAAGACATTCTTTGGAGTTGTTGTTGAACGATCAATGGGATCAACAGGGCATTGGTTCGAAGTGCTAAGCAAGATGGATCAGGATAAAAAGATGCAAAATTATGAAATTCAATCGGGCACTTGGGGACAGTTTGCGACAGAGGCCAAATCTATTCGTGAGCAAGTCTTTATTCAGGAACAGCAGATTGCCCCTGAAGATGAATGGGATGCACAGGATGCAGTTGCCTTGCATTTTGTGGTTTATATAGCAAAGCAGGCGATTGCAACAGCACGCTTATTGGAAAATCACAGTATTGGGCGGGTCGCGGTACTGAAGTCACAGCGTGGTTTAGGTGTGGGACGTGTTCTAATGCAGCATATTATTCAGATGGCAAAGCAGCAGCAACGTCCGTGGGTCAAGTTGTCTGCGCAGGAACACGCGATTCCGTTTTATCAAAGCTTGGGTTTTCAGGTGGAGGGTGAATCGTATTTAGATTGTGGTATTGCGCATGTAGACATGCATTTAGTGTTTGAAAGTTGAATACAATGAAGATTGTGACATGGAATTGTAATGGTGCTTTTAGAAATAAAATTGAGCCTATTCTTCAATTTGATGCCGATATTTATATTATTCAGGAATGTGAGCATACGGAACAGGCAAAGAAAATTTATCGACAATATTTTTCTAATTTTGTTTGGAAAGGAAATAATAAGAATAAAGGCATAGGTGTTTTTACAAAAGATGCTTTATCACTAGAAGTATTAGATTGGCAAGACAACAAACTAGAACTATTTTTACCTATTCAAGTTAATCAATCCTTTACGCTCCTTGCTGTATGGGCAAAACATGCAAACTTTCCAACTTTTGCATATATTGGTCAAATTTGGAAATATTTACAGTTACATCAACTAAAAATGCAAAATATTCCGCTCATTATTGGTGGAGATTTTAACAGCAACTCACAGTGGGATGTTTGGGATCGGTGGTGGAATCACTCCGATGTCATACGTATATTTAATGATCTAAAAATAAAGAGTCTTTACCATCACATTTCTAATGAGAAACAAGGGCAGGAAAGTCAAGCAACATTCTTTTTACAGCGAAATTTAGCGAAGGCATATCATATTGATTATATGTTTGCTTCTGAGCAATTTTGGAAAATAGATCAAGCTAGCATGCAGGTGGGAGATCAAACACCTTGGCTAAGTTTGAGTGATCATTTACCACTATATTTTGATCTAGCACCCAAGTTTGAAAAATAGACCCTAAGAGTAGAGTCTATTTTCAAATGGTATTTAATTAGTGCCCATGTGCAGGTGCTTGCTCATGGCTTTCATCCATGGCAGCGTGTTCCGCTTCGGTCATCTGATGCTGTTCTGCGCTGGCAGCCGCACGAGCTTCACGCGCTTCGCGGTCAGCCTGAGCTTTGGCCAAAGCCTCTTCAGACATGGCAGGCGCATTTTTAAATGCATGTTGCTGGGTGTTGTGTTTATTCTGCTGGCTTGGCATATAGTCCGGTTCATTGCTCACGGCAAGATAGAACAGGCCAAGAAATAACGCACCTAAAACCGAGAAAATAATAAGTGCTTTCCAACCCCAAGGAGATTTTTCTGGAGATGAGTGGTCGGTCATAACAAACTGCCCAATTGGATAAAAAGAAAACTGAATCTGTTGAAACTTTATAACATAATTATTTCAAAGTCCAAGCCAAGAAAATGCTTTCCTTGCGCCGAGGCGCGGCTCAATACTGTCGCCAGAACAGACAAGAGGCCCTAAAGGCCTCTTGAATGCTACCCAGATGGATGGGTTTAAATTTGTTCGCCTTGCGCGACTTTATCTTTCAATAACTGCGGTGGGGCAAAACGCTCACCATAGCGTTGTTCCAGAGCTTGTGCTCGGTTTAACGCATCTTTTAGTCCATATTGATTCAGGAACTGCAGGGCACCACCTGTCCACGGGGCAAAACCAATCCCGAAAATCGAGCCGACGTTACCATCTACCACCGATTCCAGCACGCCTTCTTCCAGACAGCGCAAAGTATCCAGCGATTGGACAAACAGGAAGCGGTCAATCAGTTCCTGCTCATCGACAGTCTGCTCTTTTTTCCAGTAACTGAGGCCTTCCCAGAGCGATTTTTTGCCACCTTCAGGATAGTCATAGAACCCGGCGCCGGCTGCTTTACCTTTACGGTTAAACTGATGGATCATGGTTTCAATGACTTCATCTGCACCTGAGCGTGGGCGTTCTTTGCCTTCCGCCTGCAAGGCTTTGCGGGTTTCTGCCGCGACATGCTCGGATAAGGTCAGCGAGACTTCATCCTGAATCGCCAGCGGTCCAACAGGCATCCCGGCTTTGAGCGCGGCCATTTCAATTTTGGCCGGATGGATGCCCTCTGCCAGCATACGCAGACCTTCCTGCACAAAGGTACCAAACACACGGCTGGTAAAGAAACCACGACTGTCATTGACCACAATAGGCGTCTTGCCAATCTGCTGGACAAAGTCATAGGCCTTGGCCACGGTTTCACGATTGGTGTTCTGGCCTTTAATAATTTCAACCAGTTGCATCTTATCGACCGGACTAAAGAAATGCAGGCCAATAAAACGGCTTTGATCTTTCGCAGCTTGTGCCAGACCGCTAATGGGCAGGGTCGAAGTATTAGAGGCCATCACGCCATCGGCAGCCAGATAGCTTTCGGCTTCCTGGGTCACCTGTGCTTTTAATTGCTGATTTTCAAACACCGCTTCAATGATCAGGTCGCAGCTAGCCAGATCTGCCGCTGAGGCCGTTGGGGTAATGCGTGCCAGAATCTGGTCGTGTTTTTCCGCAGTCATCCGCCCTTGAGCAACTTTTTTATCCAGCAGTTTCTGGCTGTAGGCTTTGCCTTTTTCTGCATTTTCTATAGCAACATCTTTCAGGATAACCGCAATACCTTTAATGGCTGCAGCATAGGCAATTCCGGCACCCATCATTCCGGCACCTAAAATACCGACTTTTTTCGCCTGCCACTGCGGAATATCCTGTGGGCGGCTGGCACCGGATTTAATGGCATTCAGGCCATGCCAGAAGGTGCCAATCATATTTTTAGAGACCTGACCGGTCGCCAGATAGGTAAAATAACGTGATTCAATGGTCAGTGCGGTATCGACATCAACCTGTGCACCTTCGACCGCAGCCGACATAATTGCTTCCGGTGCTGGATAACAGCCTTTGGTCTTGTCACGTAAAATCGCCGGAGCAATCGCCAGCATCTGCGCCACGGCTGGATGTTTCGGATCACCACCCGGAATTTTATAGCCTTTTACATCAAACGGTTGTTGTGATTTCGTATGTGTTTGAATCCAGTCGATGGCTTTTTGCAGCATTTCATCTGCTGAGTCGGCCGTGTCATGGATCAAGCCCAAAGACAGAGCTTTTTCTACCCCAAACTGTTTGCCTTCGATTAAAAATGGAAAAGCGGTTTGCAGGCCGAGCAGACGTACCATTCGCACGATGCCGCCGCCACCTGGTAGCAGGCCCAAAGTCACTTCCGGTAAACCGAATCTGGTTTTGGGGTCATTCAAGGCAATGCGGTGATGGCAGCCCAGCGCCAGTTCCCAGCCACCGCCAAGAGCTGTGCCATTTAAGGCAGCCACCACCGGAATACCACGCGTTTCGATATAACGCAGCTGGGCTTTCATGCCTTCCACCATCTGGAAAAAATCGCTGGCCTGTTCCGGTTGAGCCTGAATCAGTTCATCGAGATCACCGCCGGCAAAGAAGGTTTTTTTGGCCGAACGGAAGATAATTCCGGCAATCTGTTCATCGGCTTTGAGTTTTTCCACGGTTTCCGCCAAAGCGGCACGGAAATCTGCATTCATGGTGTTGGTGGACTGGTTTGGCGAGTCTAGCGTTAAGATTACAATATTGTCGGCGTTTTTTTCGAATTGAATAGCGCTCATGCGGCTCCTCCTTAAACCAGTTCAATAATGGTGGCAATACCCATACCGCCACCGACACATAAGGTGGCCAGACCACGTTTTTTGCCCTGACGTTCCAGCTCATCCAGCAGGGTGCCTAAAATCATGGCACCGGTGGCCCCGAGTGGATGACCCATGGCAATTGCACCGCCGTTGACATTGACTTTGGCCGGATCGACCTGCATCTCGTTAATAAACCGCATCACCACCGCCGCAAAAGCTTCATTGACTTCAAACAGGTCAATGTCCTCAATGCTTAAGCCAGCTTTGGCCAGAGCTTTACGGGCTGCCGGTGCAGGACCGGTGAGCATGATGGTCGGGTCAGCACCAACCAGTGCCGTGGCCAGCACTTTGGCGCGCGGTTTTAAACCCTGTTCCTGTACGGCTTTTTTCGAGGCCAATAACACCAGCGCGGCACCATCGACAATACCGGAGGAGTTACCGGCATGATGCACATGCTGAATTTTCTCGACTTCAGGATATTTTTGCAGGGCGATGGCATCAAAACCCATCTGTCCCATCATTTCAAAACTTGGATTGAGTTTGGCCAGGCCTTCCGCGGTGGTATTCGGCTTAATAAATTCATCTTTGGCTAGAATTACAACACCGGCTTTGTCCTTGACCGGCACAATTGAACGCTCAAAATGACCATTGGCCTGCGCAGCCGCGGCTTTCTTTTGTGACTGCTCGGCAAAGGCATCGACATCGGCACGGCTATAGCCATCAATGCTGGCAATTAAATCGGCACCAATGCCTTGCGGGACAAATTTCGAGGCCATGTTGGTTTCCGGGTCCAGCGCCCACGGGCCGCCATCTGAACCCATTGGTACGCGGGACATTGACTCCACTCCACCGGCGACGACCAGATCTTCCCAGCCAGAGCGGACTTTTTGCGCGGCCAAGTTCACGGCTTCTAGACCTGAGGCACAGAAACGGTTGATCTGCACACCTGCCACATCATTGTTCCAGCCGGCAGCAATCGCTGCTGTTTTGGCAATATCGGCACCCTGATCACCGACCGGTGTGACGCAGCCCAGCACAATATCATCGACCTGTGAAGTATCCAGCTGATGGCGCTGTTCTAATTCACGCAACAGGGTGGTGACCAGACTGATTGGTTTCACTTCATAGAGTGAACCATCTTTTTTTCCTTTTCCGCGTGGTGTGCGAATGGCATCAATAATATAAGCCTCGCTCATGTGCTATCCCTTTGATGAGTTTTAAATTGTTATGCTTTTTGAGTGTAATGATTAATTGATGAAGTGCAATGACGAGAACGGGCGAGGTCAGATGATGCTTTTCGCCAATAAAAAAAGCCCTCACTTGGCGGTGAGGGCGGAGAGGAAGATCAAACCTGAAAAGACGTTGTCTAAAAAATGTTTAGTGATAACCGTGTAGCTGGCGATATAGCCCTGGTGTCACTCCAGTCCATTTTTTAAAGGCACGGTGGAAGGTACTGGTTTCACTAAAGCCGACCTGTTGCGCTACATCTTCTAGCGTCAGTTCCGGATTCAGCAACAGGTGAATCGCGGCATCACGACGTAAGGCATCTTTGACGCCCTGATAGCTTTTACCTTCGGCTGCCAGACGGCGGCGCAGGGTTTGCGGCGACAGATACAGCATTGAGGCAACATCATTCAAGGTTGGCATTTCTTCGCCAATCTGGCTCTTCAGGACATCACGAATTCGTGAAGTTAAAGAGTTGGTATTTTTGAATTTCACTAATAACTGTGCCGGTGCCGCTTTCAGGAATTCTTCCAGGGTTTCTTCATTCTGGCGAATTGGCAAGTCCAGATAGTCGGCCGCAAAGGTAATTTCGGTACGCGGCATATCAAACTGCATCACTGGGGCGAAGAACAGCGCATCATATTCATCGGCATGGGCAGGGCGCTCATAACCAAAGTGGACACGTTCCAGCGGCAGACGGCGTTCAATTAACCACGATGCCAGACCATGCCAGATCATCAGCATACTTTCAGTAATAAAGTGGTCCGGGTCCATGCTCTTAGGAATTAACGGCACCAGACGGGCTTCGTGTTTGTCACGTTCCAGCGTCACCGACCATTCATCGCCAAACAGTTTATAGAACTGGGAGGACAGTTCTAAGGCATCACCCAAGGTTTTGGCATGGATGATCAGCTGGCACATGATGGCAAAAGTACCTAAGCGGCGGCCTTGAACATCAAAGCCGATGTGCTCGTCCTGAGTCACCATCCACAGCATTTTAATAAAACGGGTATATTGTTCTGGCGAGATTCGCGCTTTGGGCTGGCGTAACAGCTCGGCCTCAATACCCACGTGTGATAATAAGGTCTCGACGTCCATGCCAAGGCGTTTGACACCGGTTAGAGCCGCATTTACGAAGTGGATACTGATGGTATCGCGGCTCATATTAAAGCCTTCTGACTCTTTGTCTTTGGTAATCACGTATGTTTGACCTAAATGACATTAAAAATAAAGTTTTTGGCAATTTACTTGAGTTGTTTTGCCATTTTTACATATTAAATTGCCGAAATGATCAAGGTAAATGGCTGAACATGACATTGTGTTTATGCTTTTATATTTCTAAGATGATGAAAAAATCAACACAAATAGAGTAAAAACTCCAATGTCATACGCTTTAAACGGACTCAAAGTTTTAGATTTTTCCACCTTGTTACCCGGACCATTTGCCACGCTTTATCTGGCCGATTTAGGCGCAGAAGTGGTGCATATTGAATCACCGAACCGTCCAGATCTGGTCCGGCTATTTCCGCCCTATGCCAATGGCCAGGCGACTTCGCACAGTTACCTGAACCGCAATAAACAGTCGGTGACGCTGGATTTAAAAGACCCGGACAGCATTGCACAAATTAAAGCCAAAATTAAAGATTACGATATTGTGGTTGAGCAGTTTCGCCCTGGGGTAATGCAGCGTTTGGGGCTGGATTATGCCACATTGGCAGAAATTCATCCCGGACTGATTTATTGTTCCATTACCGGCTATGGACAAAGCGGTCCTTATCAGGCCAAGGCTGGACATGATATCAATTATTTAGCGCTTTCCGGTATTGCCGGGCATAGTGGCCGGGCACAGTCCGGGCCACCGCCAATGGGCATTCAGATTGCTGATGTTGCAGGTGGCTCACTACATGCGCTGGTCGGTATATTGGCCGCCGTCATTGAACGGCAAAGCAGCGGACAGGGACAATATATTGATATTTCCATGACTGACTGTGTGGCGACCTTAAACAATATGGCTGCGGCAGCCAGCCTGGCCGGACAGGAGCCGCAGCGTCCGGAAGCCGGCCATTTAAATGGCGCGATTTTCTATGATTACTATCGTACCTCAGATGGCCGCTATCTTTCGATCGGTGGTTTGGAGCCACAATTTATGCAAGGTCTGGCCGCGGTCCTGGAGTTGCCACTAATTGTGGAAAAAGGAAGTTCTTTTGATTCAGACGACCGGCAGGCGGTGAAACAGGCCATTGGCAATAAAATTCAATCCAAAAGCTGGGTAGAATGGCAGCAAATATTTGCCGAGCAGGATGTTTGTGTCGAACCGGTGCTGTATTTAGAAGAAGCACTGCATTCACCACTGGCCCAGCAACGCGAATGGGTGGTTCAAGTGCCACTGGAACAGGACAGCCCAGACACTGAAGCGCAGTTGGCCTGCCCGATTAAATTCTCGCGCTCCAAAGCTCGTTATGATTTCCGTGGCCAAGGTTTGGGGCAGGGGAACTGGTAACGCGCCGGTCTATAAAAGAGGTTTATCAGCCAATATAAGATGTTTATCCAGACCCAAAAGTGAGGATAAACATCTTATGAAAAAAAATGCTAAATAACGCAAAAAATAATGAAAGATCCAGAAAATAATAATGAATGGCTGCAAAGGCTTGCTTACAGCGCAAGTCCAGCTGACTTATCAATAAAATCGCTATGAAATATGTAAAAAACGCATTTTGTTGATAGATAAAATGTCGCTATCCTGTCGGTCGTTATAATGAAACTACTAGCTGTACGCCATGTATTTATATACTGATTTCGATCAGCAACTGATTAATGAACGTGTTGCGCAGTTCCGTGACCAGACGGAACGTTATTTAGCGGGCAAATTGACAGAAGATGAATATCGTCCACTTCGTCTCCAAAATGGTTTATATGTACAGCGCTATGCGCCAATGTTACGTATTGCCGTGCCTTATGGTTTAATGAGCTCGACCCAGCTGCGTAAAGTCGCTGCCTTGGCCAAGGCCTATGACCGTGGTTATGCCCACGTTTCAACACGTCAAAATATTCAGTTTAACTGGCCTGCACTAGAAAACGTGCCAGATATGCTGGCTGAACTGGCCACAGTTCAGATGCACGCGATTCAAACCTCAGGTAACTGTATCCGGAATACCACCACGGACCAGTATGCCGGTGTGGTCGCTGGTGAAATTGCCGATCCGCGTCCGACCTGTGAGCTGATCCGTCAATGGTCGACTTTCCATCCAGAATTTGCCTTCTTGCCACGTAAATTCAAGATTGCGGTATCTGCACTTGAAGAAATTGACCGTGCGGCAACTGCTTTCCATGATATTGGTGTGTATATTGTACGCAATGCAGCCGGCGAAATGGGCTATAAAATCATGGTTGGCGGTGGTTTGGGTCGTACCCCAATCATCGGTGCAGTGATTAAAGAATGGCTGCCACGTGAAGACTTAATTGCTTACTTGGAAGCAGTGCTGCGTGTCTATAACCTGCACGGCCGTCGTGATAACAAATATAAAGCACGTATCAAGATTCTGGTAAAAGCACTCACGCCAGAAGTATTTGCCGAGAAAGTTGAAGCTGAATTTGCACATACGGTGAAAACCTTAAAAGTCGATGCAGACACCCTGAAAAAAATGGATGAGAACTTTACGCCATTCGATTATCAGGACTATGCAGATGAGGACTTCACCGCGCTGTTTGCACAATATCCGAAGTTCAAGCAATGGTTTAACATCAATACCAATGCACACAAAGTGAAAGGCTACCGTATTGTCACCATTTCACTGAAACGTGCCGGTATTGCCCCGGGTGATGTCACCACGGAAGAAATGAACCTGATCGCTGACCTGGCTGATCAGTACACTTTCGGTGAATTACGTACTACACACGAGCAGAATATTGCGCTGGTAGATGTACCACAAAAAGACCTGTTTGCCTTATGGCAAACCCTGGATCAACACAATCTGGCGCGTGCGCACATTGGTTTCTTGACTGATATTATCTGCTGCCCAGGCGGTGATTTCTGCTCGCTGGCCAATGCCAAATCAATTCCAATTTCTGAAGCGATTTCACGCCGTTTTGATGACCTTGATACCATTTACAACCTGGGTAAACTGGATCTGAACATCTCCGGTTGTATGAATGCCTGTGGTCATCACCATGTCGGCAACATCGGGATTTTAGGTGTTGATAAAAAAGGCGCGGAATTCTACCAGATTACCCTGGGTGGTAATGCTGATCATGATGCCTCAATCGGTGACATCTTAGGGCCATCATTTGCTGCGGAAAAAGTGCCAGATGTGGTGGAAGAAATTTTAAATACTTATCTTGACCTGCGCCAGGAAGGTGAAGAGTTTATTGATACCTATCGCCGTGTTGGCATTCAACCATTTAAGGAGCGTGCATATGCTTAATACCGCACTACAAGTGCTCTCTAAAGATGGCACGATTGCAGACAATACTTACCAAATTATTGGTGAAGATGGCGTGTTACCACAAGGTGATGTGGTTTTAACGGTTGAGCAGCTCGATCAACTTGCTAATGTTTCAGGTAAAAAAGCATTGTACTTAACCGTAGATGCTTCGCCTGAAACCAATGAGTTTCCGTTAGATCAGCTCGATGCCATCTTTATTGAGTTTGCTGGCTTTAATGATGGTCGTGGTTATTCATTTGCTGCACTGCTTCGCCGTCAGGGTTTTGAAGGCGAACTCCGTGCCACAGGTGATGTATTTAAAGATGTACTGAACTATATGAAGCGTTCCGGTTTCGATACCTTCGTGATTAAAGAAGGTAAAGATATTACTGAAGCAGCAGCCGGTCTGGGTGATTTTACCCATCCTTATCAGGCTTCGACGGCCGTGGCTCAGGCACGTTATCAAACGGGTGCTTAATTTCACCCGTTGCGAAAAACCTCCTGACGGAGGTTTTTTTGTTTTTGTGCGATAGCTTTAGATCAGCATCGTCACTGACTTTGCTTTAATTTGGTGCAAATACAACATTGTGGCACAATATGGTGCATTCTGTGAGCAGGCTGAATCATGGCTTGAATCTACAGAAGAAGCACCCAATCATCTTCGTTTTTTGAATCTGATTTGGAAAAGTTTAACTATTAGCTTGAAGTGACTTGTCTGTATGCAACATTCTATTCGTATTGGTATTGCTGGTTATGGCAATTTAGGACGTGGTGTGGAAACTGCCATTCAAAAGAATCCGGATTTACAGCTTGTGGGTATTTTTACTCGCCGTGCGCCTGAAACTGTTTCACCCTGCTTTACTGAAACCAAAGTTTTTCATATGGATGCATTGGTTGACTTCCAGAATCAGATTGATGTACTGATTTTATGTGGTGGATCGAAAGATGATTTGCCTAAACAGACCCCTGAATTAGCAAGTAAATTTAATACTGTCGACAGCTTTGATACACACGCACGTATTCCAGAGTTCTTTGATGCTGTAAATGCGCCAGCACTTGCGAACAAGAAAACAGCCATGATTTCGATTGGCTGGGACCCGGGTATGTTCTCTATCAATCGTTTGTTCGGTGAAGCATTACTTCCAGACGGTGAAACCTATACCTTCTGGGGTAAAGGTTTGAGTCAAGGTCACTCAGATGCGATTCGTCGTGTTGAGGGTGTGAAAGCGGGTGTGCAATATACCATTCCCTCCACCGATGCGATGGACAAGGTGCGTAGTGGTTCACGTCCAGAGTTAAGCACCCGAGATAAGCATACGCGTGAGTGCTATGTGGTACTTGAAGGGGGTGCAGACGCAGCCAAGGTTGAACAGGCCATTGTGACCATGCCGGATTATTTTGCGGACTACAATACAACGGTAAACTTCATTGATGAAGAAACTCTTCGTAATGAACACAATCGTATGCCACATGGTGGATTCGTGATTCGTAGTGGCAATACCAGCGATGCCCATAATCAAGTCATGGAATTCTCTTTGAAACTGGAGAGTAATCCTGAGTTTACGGCAAGCGTATTGGTGGCTTATGCACGTGCGTGTTACCGCATGAACCAGATGGGTCAGTACGGTGCGAAAACCGCATTTGATGTTGCACCAGGTTTATTGTCGATGAAGTCACCGGAACAACTGCGTAAAGAAATTCTTTAAGTATTAAAATTTAAACGGTTACTTTAATTGTGATGATAAAAAGCCTCCAAGTGGAGGCTTTTTATTTTCCTTCCTAGTAGTTCTCTCTCCCTTTGGGAGAGAGTTAGAGAGAGGGTAGATCTCTCCCTGGCCCTCTCCTTGTAGGAGAGGATTGGGAATGATTGATTGAATCCCTCTAAGTCTCCCCTTTAAGAAAGGGAGACTTTCAATTAAAGCAACTCAATCGCCACAGCAGTTGCTTCACCGCCACCGATACATAGGGCGGCGATACCACGCTTGCCACCGGTACGTTTCAGGGCATGAATCAGGGTTAAAATAATACGTGAACCGGTCGAACCAACTGGGTGACCAAGTGCACAGGCACCGCCATTGATGTTGACTTTTTCTGGGTCCAGTTTGAACTCGTCCATTGGACACATGGTCACCATGGCAAAAGCTTCATTGATTTCCCACAGATCCACATCTGCAACCGTCCAGCCGGTTTTATCCAGAACTTTTTGAATTGCACCGACTGGCGCAATGGTAAATTCAGATGGATGCTGTGAATTCGAAGCATAGGCAATCAGCTTGGCTAGCGGTTGTAAACCTTTTGCTGCAGCGTTGTCTGCTGAGGTTAATACAAGTGCAGATGCACCATCCGAAATAGAGCTGGCATTGGCCGCAGTAATGGTGCCATCTTTAGCAAACGCTGGGCGTAGTGTTGGAATTTTTTCAATATTGGCGTTGAATGGTTGTTCATCTTTATCGACCACGACATCGCCTTTACGGGTAGACACCGTTACAGGCACGATTTCATCGGTAAAATAACCTTCATTCACTGCAGTTTGTGCACGTTTTAATGAACGAATAGCAAAGTCATCCATTTGTTCGCGGGTATAACCTTTGGTATTGGCCATGTCCTGTGCAAAAGAACCCATTAAACGGCCGGTTTCTGCATCTTCAAGGCCATCTAGGAACATATGGTCTTTGACTTCACCATGGCCCATACGGAAACCGCCGCGTGCTTTTGGCAGGATATACGGCGCATTGGTCATTGATTCCATACCACCTGCAACCACGTAAGTTGCTGAACCGGCTTTAATCATATCTGCGGCTTGCATGACCGCTTTCATGCCTGAACCACACAGTTTGTTAATGGTTACAGCACCGGTTGAATCCGGTAAGCCTGCCTTACGCATGGCTTGACGTGCAGGACCCTGTTTTAAGCCGGCCGGTAAAACACAGCCCATAATGACTTCTTCGATATCGGTCGGTTGTAAGCCAGCACGAGAAATAGCGGCTTGAATGGTGGCTGCACCTAAGTCGGGTGCGGTTAAACTGGCAAGACTACCCTGAAAACCACCCATTGCTGTCCGTGCACCATTAACAATTACGATATCCGTCATCGTTGTATCTCCAATCTGTTTCTAATCAATTCAATATTTATTTTGAGCTTAAGCCCTAGCAGTATAGGGGAAAAATCCACAGAATAAAGCGTAATTTTCATACATCTTTAGACGCATAAGTTTTAGCAGCTATTGGGAAATTCTATGCGTAGAAAACCACGATTACTGAGGAAAATACGCTGATTGGGGGTAAAACCTGAACAATAATAAAAACTGCCATTAGAGCCTAAAGGTAAACCCTGCTGGGCGTTAAATCTGAGACTGGGCAGAGACAGGGCGCCTTTCCATTCCAGGTTACCGTATTTCAGGCGGGTCTTTTCAGTTAAGACAATAGATTCACCTGAATCGAGGCTTCGGTTGCGGTTATGATCGATAAAAATAATAAAACCGCTGTTCCATTGATTATTCTGACATTGCTGCAGATCGGCACTGGGGCAAATTACAATATTGGCGCGATAGGTGAGCGCTTGGGATTTGGCCAGGTTAATACTATATTGCAGTAAATAACGGATACGCTTGGCTTCTTGCTGGGCCAGATATTGCTGAAAATGGGGCAAAGCAATCGCACTGATGATGCCAATAATTGCCATCACTACAATGAGTTCAAACAGACTAAAGCCTGAAGTGTGAGATTTGATCGGGTACATACTAAGTAGACCTATAATTTTTATATTTTTATTATGTTTCTGTAATACAAAATATTGTTTTGTAATATTTTTCTAGGTTGTCATTATTTTTACGCATCTTTCTATAAAGCTGCTAAAATAAAGTGGAAGTGACAATAAGCTATCCACAACAAAAAATTGAGTAAAAATTTACCGAATTACAACGGAAATTGTAAGTAATTTTGTCAATAATTTACTTGATTAAAATTATCAAGCACTTGGAAAAAGAATAAAGTGTTTGTATGATTCAAAGTGACTAGCTTAAAAAGAAAACTGGGGTAAAAAAAGCCTATCTCAGGATAGCCAAAACTTTAGGCTTGAGCTTGAACAACAATTTGTTATCTCTGGAGGATAAATCCATGAAAATGAGTCGTATTGCATTGGCAATGCTCGTAGCTGCGCCTTTAGCAGCTGCAAACGCAGGCGTAACTGTTACTCCATTAATGCTTGGTTACACTTTCCAAGACACTAAACACAACAATGGTTCTGAACACCTAACTTCATCTGCTGAAATGGAAGATGATTTATTTGTTGGTGCTGCATTGGGTGTTGAACTGACTCCTTGGTTAGGTTTTGAAGCTGAATATAACCAAGTGAAAGGTGATATGGCTGAACAAGCTGGCGCTGAATATAAGCAAACTCAAATCAATGGTAACTTCTATGCGACTTCTGATTTGATCACTAAAAACTATGACAGCAAAGTTAAGCCATATGTATTGTTAGGTGCTGGTCACTACAAATACGAGTTTGACAACGATTTAGGTCGTGAAGGTCGTGGTCTTAAAGAAGAAGGTACTTTAGGTAATGCGGGTCTAGGTGCATTCTGGCACTTAAACGATGCATTAGCGCTGCGTACTGAAGCACGTGCTACTTATAACATCGATGAAGACTTCTGGAACTACACTGCTTTAGCGGGTCTGAACGTTGTTCTTGGCGGCCGTTTAAAACCAGCTGCTCCAGTGGTAGAAGTTGCTCCAGTTGAGCCAGTTGCTCCAGTTCAACCAGCTCCACAAGAGTTGACTGAAGACCTGAACATGGAACTTCGCGTATTCTTTGATACCAACAAATCAAACATCAAAGATCAATACAAGCCAGAAATCGCTAAAGTTGCTGAAAAACTGGTTGAGTATCCAAACGCAACAGCGCGTATCGAAGGTCACACAGACAACACAGGTCCACGTGCACTGAACGAACGTTTATCTTTAGCTCGTGCGAACTCTGTGAAATCTTCACTTGTAAACGAATACAACGTTGACCCAGCTCGTCTGTCAACTCAAGGTTTCGCTTGGGATCAACCGATTGCTGACAACAACACCAAAGAAGGTCGTGCTATGAACCGTCGTGTATTCGCGACAATCACTGGTAGCCGTACAGTTACTGTACAACCAGAAGCAGCTGCTCAATAATTTGAGTAGACCTTAGAAAAAACGACTCTTCGGAGTCGTTTTTTTTTATAATGGAATTTTATTGCCTTAAAAATCCCGCAGTCTGGGTAAGATGGATTATGAGCACAGAAATTCCGGATCAACTCCTTCAACTTGAAGCCAATGGTGGTATTTTTGCTATTTGGAAGATTTTTCAGCACTATGGGATTGATCTGGAAATTGCCGATCTGGTCCAGCTGTGCCGGCATAATAATGAAGATGGCACTTTCGGAATTGCGCTAGCAGTGGGGTTGAAAAAGCTGGGGCTTGAGGTGAGCTTTCATACCGATCCTGATCCGCACCAGCACCCGACGGAAGTGCTGTGTTATCAGGAAGCGCAGCAATTACAGATTCCGCTACAGCCGGCACTCAGCTATAGCGCTTTGCAGACATGTGTTGAGCAGGGCCGCTTTGTGATAGTGTTCTATGACACACTAGAAGGCGTGGGGAATCATTCCTTAATCTATTCGATGGATGCAGAAGAGGTCTGTTTCTTTGACAGCTTTGATGCAATGCCAGCACAGGTTTTCGAGCAGCAGCGTCAGGTAGAGGGCATTTGCCGTCAGGCCATTGTGATTGATGACCGAAATTTTGTGATGCGTTATAGCTAAGCCACATTTATCGAGATCATAAAAAAAGCAGTCACTTGGACTGCTTTTTTGTTGAGTGCTTTTAAAGAAAGCTGAATCAATTATTC
Organism: Acinetobacter sp. YH01025; assembly: GCF_013420185.1. NCBI lineage: Bacteria > Pseudomonadati > Pseudomonadota > Gammaproteobacteria > Moraxellales > Moraxellaceae > Acinetobacter > Acinetobacter sp. YH01025. The sequence continues at coordinate 34,616 of NZ_VOYR01000013.1, forward strand.
ACGGTCGATCTTCATCGGCTGGACATCCATCTGCTGATAAGGAATCAGCTTGGTTTTGTATTTCCATTTATAGCCTAACCAGATGGCCAGGAACAATAAAATCCCGATATAGGTGGAAAGCACAGCCAGCCACTCACCATCAAGTACCGCCTGATAGTTCTGGCCCAAGACCACAATCGCACATAAAGTGAAGGCAAACCATGGTGCGAACGGGAAGAACTTGGCACGATACGCCAGATCTTCAAGTTTATAGCCCTGAGCAAGATAGCCTTTGCGGAAACGATAATGAGAAACCGCAATACCCAGCCAGACAATAAAGCCACACATGCCTGACATATTTAGTAGCCAGTTAAAGACCTGTTCTTCACCAATAAAGGTGGTCAAGAAACATAATGCAGCAATGGCTGTAGTGGCATACAGCGCATTCATCGGTACGCCACGTGGATCAAGGCGGGCAAAGGCTTTTGGTGCACTGCCTTTACGTGCCATATCAAACAGCATACGCGTAGATGAATACATGCCTGAGTTACCCGCAGACAGGATCGCCGTTAGAATGACTGCATTCATGACGCTGGCTGCAAAGGCAAAACCGGCCTGTTCATACAGTAAGGTAAACGGTGACAGTGCCACATCATCTGTTGCAGCGGCCTGGAGTAATCGTGGATCATCATAAGCAATCAGGGTGCCGATAATGAAAATACACACGATATAGAACAACAGGATACGCCAGAAAATCTGTTTGATTGCAATCGGAATAGTTTTCTGTGGATCTTTGGATTCACCTGCAGCCACGCCGACCATTTCTGTGCCCTGGAAGGAGAAACCGGCAATCATCGCCACACCAATCAGGGCTGATAAACCACCGACAAAAGGTGCTTCACCTTGGCTCCAGTTACCAAAAGTTGCAACATCCGGGGTCATCATGATCTTGGCGATCATGACCAGACCAATAATAATAAAGATGATAATCGCAAGCACTTTGACTAAAGAGAAGAAGAACTCGGACTCACCAAAGCCTTTGACTGTCAGGGCATTAATCGCAAACACCACGGTCAGGAACAGGGCACTCCAGTAGAAACCGGGAATATCCGGGAACCAGAACTTCATGATGAACTGTACCGCAACCAGTTCAAATGCCACGGTAATGGCCCAGTTATACCAGTAGTTCCAGCCTAGCGCGAAACCAAAACCACCTTCAACATATTTGCTGCCATAGGTAAAGAATGCACCTGAGGTCGGATTGTGGGTCGCCAATTCGCCCAAGCTGGTCATCAAGAAATAGATCATGACGCCAATCAGGGCATAGGCCAGTAATGCACCACCCGGACCGGCATTGGCAATGGTCGCACCGGAGGCCAGGAATAAACCGGTCCCGATCGATCCGCCAATGGCGATCATATTTAAGTGGCGAGCACCGAGCTTACGCTGCAGCTGTCGGCTGTGTTGAGTTTCGCTCATCATACTTCCTTAACATTTTTTTGAGTGCTCGCGAACAGCACTTTAAAACCTTGTTGATCTGCCTTGACCGTACACTGGCCAAAACTCTGTTCAATCAACAGGGGATAATTTAAAAAGCGGTTGGCCACAATCCACAGTTCACCACCCGATTTCAGGTGGCGGCGCGCAGTTTTACACAGTTTTTCGCTGGCATCATAGTCGGTCTGAATCCCCTGATGAAAAGGCGGATTGCTGACAATGGCATGCAAAAACAGCGGTGCATCTTCAATGCCACTGACGGCTTTAATCTCAAGCTGCTGCGGATTGAGCTGGTTGTGCTCAAAAGTCATTTGGGTTGAAGCAAGTGCAAAAGCATCTACATCCAGCGCGAAGATACGGTTATCTGGATTCAGCTTGGCCAGATAGGCACTGATAATGCCGGCGCCACAACCAAAATCGGCAATTTTACCCGATGGCACTTGGCTTAAATAAGGTAGGAAGACCGCTGTACCGATATCAAGCCGGTTCTGGCTGAACACACCTGGCAGGGCACAAATCTGTAGATCGCCTTTCGGCGTCGCTACAGTATAACGCTGCGCCCAGTCGGCCAGTGCTTTTTTCTCGACGCTGCAGTCTAGTGTTAATTGCCAGAGTTGGCAATGACGGGCACTGTCGAGTTTTAAGGCTTTACCATAAGGCTGTAGCTGTTTGGCCGCACGTTCGACGCCGCCTTTTTTCTCACCGACCAGAAAAACACTGCTGCCGGTTTGCAGATGGGCGGCAACATTGTGCAGCACATAATTCAGCAGTTCTTTGGATTTCGGCACAAAAATAACCGCCTGATCAAATTCGCCTTCTGGAAAGTCGGCACCAAAATGAACGGGGGCAGTCTGGTTCTGAAAATAGTGGTAATCGTTAAAATTCCATGTCCAGAAAAAAGGCTGGACCGATTCACCGAATTCAGCGAACAGCTGGTCTGTAGGCGCATTGATCAGTAACACACGACCTGATAAATAATCATATTGTCGTAATAGCACTTCGCTTTTAGCATCCATGAGTCGCTCTCCAATAGAAAAACACTGTCCAAGTCCGGCTCAGACAGTGTTTTCTGGACATGAAATTACTTCTTGGTTTCAGGTAATACAATATTCAGAATCAGCGCTGCAATACCGCCGGTCGCAACACCTGAGCTAAAGATATTACGGAATAATTCTGGCAGATGTTCCAGAATTTGTGGCACTTGTGCAACCCCTAAACCCAGTGCCAGAGAAATGGCAATGATCAGCAGGGCACGACGGTCCAGATGAATACCCGATAAAATGTTAATTCCCGATGCGGCTACCGCACCAAACATAACCATCACTGCACCACCCAGAACGGCTTGAGGCACAGCCTGAATCACGCCCGCAACAGCCGGTAATAAACCTAAAATCACCAGCATCGCGGCAATCCAGATTCCGACATAACGGCTAGCCACACCGGTTAACTGAATCACACCGTTGTTTTGTGCAAATACCGAACTTGGGAAGGTGTTGAAGATACCGGCCAGGAATGAGTTGGCACCATTGACCAGCACACCACCTTTAATACGCTCCATCCATTTTGGACCATCCACGGGCTGGTTCGACAGTTTTGAGGTTGCAGTGATGTCACCAATCGCTTCTAAAGACGTGACCAGGTAAATAAAGGCCATTGGAATGAACAGGCTCCAGGAGAATTCCAGACCAAAGTGCATTGGAGTTGGCACTTGTACCAGTGGCGCTTCCTGCAGACCAGAGAAGTCCAGATGACCCATAAAACCAGCCACAATATAACCCACGATCAGGGCAATCAGGATGGCGGAGCTTTTAATCCAGGTCACATTAATCCGGTTCAGGATAATGATTAACGCTAAAACGGTACAAGACATGATCAGGTTATCGGCATTGGCGAAAGTCTTGTCCGACATGGCCTGATAGCCACCGCCCATACTGATTAAACCTTCTTTAATTAAGGTTAAACCAATCAGCAGGACCACAATCCCGGTCACCAGCGGGGTAATCAGTTTTTTAACCCATGGCAGAATTTGTGAAACACCCATCTCGATAAATGAACCGGCAATCACCACACCAAAAATAGCAGCCATAACCGACTCAACTGGTGTACCTGCTGCGACCATTGCAGAACCAATCCCGATGATTGGGCCAATAAAGTTAAAGCTGGTGCCCTGAACAATTAACAGTCCGGCACCAAAAGGACCTACTTTTTTAGCTTGCAGGAAGGTTGCAATCCCCGAAATCACCAAAGACATCGATAAAATCATGTTGGTGTCTTCTTTGGAAACACCCAAGGCCAGACAGATCAACAGACCTGGTGTCACAATCGGGACAATAATGGCCAATAAGTGTTGGAAGGCAGCAAGAAAAGCAATAAACGGTTTAGGACGGTCATTCAGACCATAGACCAAATCCAGTTGCGGTTTTTGATCAGGAGATGAATTAAATTCAGACATAAGTCAAAAGCAAATTAGGCTAGGTGGCGGTATTCTAATCGAGTTACACGTCTTTACAAACTTTAAATCGTCGCTTCTGTCGAAAAAAGTTCGATTGTCAATAAAGTGTCACTACTAAATGAGAGTATTTTTCTGTATAATTTGCCCTCAAATTTAAAGCGTATCGAATTTACATGTCAGATATTAAAACTCTCCGCAACATCGCGATTATCGCGCACGTTGACCACGGTAAAACCACTCTTGTAGATAAACTTTTACAACAATCAGGTGCTCTCGGTGAACGAGCGGGCGAGATTGAGCGTGTCATGGATTCAGGCGCTATTGAAAGTGAACGTGGTATTACCATTCTTGCAAAAAACACTGCAATCAAATGGTTAGATAAACGTACCTATACTGAATACCGTATCAACATCGTGGATACCCCGGGACACGCCGACTTCGGTGGTGAAGTTGAACGTGTCATGTCGATGGTGGATTGCGTACTTCTTCTGGTTGACTCACAAGAAGGTCCAATGCCACAAACCCGTTTCGTAACACAAAAAGCGTTCGCACGTGGTTTGAAGCCAATCGTGATCATCAACAAGGTCGACAAGCCAAACGCGCGTCCTGACTGGGTGATTGACCAGGTATTCGATTTGTTCGACAACCTGGGTGGTACTGACGAGCAGCTAGACTTCCCGGTGGTATATGCGTCTGGTTTACGTGGTGTGGCTGGTCCATCTCCAGAAGAACTGGCTGAAGATATGACACCGTTGTTTGAAACCATCGTAGACATCGTTGAACCACCAGCAGTTGACGTTGATGGTCCATTCCAGATGCAAGTGTCTTCACTGGACTATAACAGCTTCGTGGGTGTAATCGGTGTTGGTCGTATCCAGCGTGGTTCTGTAAAACTGAACACACCTGTAACTGTCATCGACAAAGACGGTAAAACACGTAACGGCCGTATCTTAAAAATCATGGGTTACCACGGTTTAGAGCGTATTGATGTAGATTCTGCATCTGCGGGTGACATCGTATGTGTAACCGGTATGGACGAGCTGCATATTTCTGACACTATCTGTGATCCGAAAAATGTTGAAGCATTACCACCGCTTTCTGTAGACGAACCAACCGTGTCTATGACATTCCAGGTCAACAACTCGCCGTTCGCGGGTAAAGAAGGTAAGTTCGTGACCTCACGTAACATCCGTGAACGTCTAGACCGCGAATTGATTCACAACGTTGCACTGCGCGTTGAAGATACTGACAGTCCTGACCGTTTCAAAGTGTCTGGCCGTGGTGAACTTCATCTTTCAGTTCTGATTGAAAACATGCGTCGTGAAGGTTTCGAGATGGGTGTATCTCGTCCGCAAGTGATCTTGAAAGAGATTGACGGCGAAATGCAAGAACCGTACGAAAACGTAACGTTTGACGTTGAAGAACAGCACCAAGGCGCTGTGATGGAACAAATGGGTAACCGTAAAGGTGAGATGACCAATATGGAAGTGGACGGTAAAGGCCGTATCCGTATTGAAGCAACTGTTCCTTCACGTGGCCTGATTGGTTTCCGTTCTGAATTCATGACCATGACGTCTGGTACCGGTATCATGACCTCTAGCTTCTCGCACTACGGTCCAATGAAACAGGGTTCTGTAGCAAAACGTCAAAACGGTGTACTGATTTCTATGGTTCAAGGGACTTGCTTGGGCTATGCACTGTTCAGCTTGCAAGACCGTGGCCGTCTATTCGCTAAACCTCAGTTAGAAGTTTACGAAGGTATGATCGTGGGTATTAACTCTCGTTCAGACGATATGGTGGTGAACCCAACCAAAGCGAAACAGTTAACCAACGTACGTGCATCTGGTACGGATGATGCGTTAACTCTGGTTCCTGCAATTGAATTCACACTTGAACAAGCACTTGAATTCATTGAAGATGATGAGCTGGTTGAAGTAACGCCGAAGTCAATCCGTATCCGTAAGCGTTACCTGACTGAAAACGAACGTAAGCGTAACAAATCTTAATTTTTAAAATTAAGAAGAAAAAAGAAACCGCCAGGTCCACTTGGCGGTTTTTTTTGTATTAAATGTTCTAAAACTACTTGGAAATAATTGAAAAAAGCGTACATTAAGCAGAAATCAAATCCTAGTAATTATGTATACTTCATCACATAAATAAAGATATATTCTGGAGCGCATATGAGCATTTTAAAAGAATTTAGAGAGTTTGCCATTAAAGGCAACATGATGGACCTGGCAGTCGGTGTCATCATTGGTGGTGCATTCGGTAAGATTATTGATTCACTGGTAAAAGATGTGATCATGCCGCTGATTTCATGGATTTTAGGTGGTGATGTCGATTTCACCAATAAATTCCTGATTCTGGGTGATAACCCGAACAATGTCCAAACCTTGGCTGCTGCCCAGGAAGCCGGTCTGAACATTTTCCATTATGGTAATTTCCTGACCATCTTCATTAACTTCCTGTTATTGGCCTGGGTGGTGTTCTGGTTGGTGAAACTGATGAACAAAATGCGCCGTAAGCAGGAAGCAGAGCCAGAACCGGCAGCAACTCCAGAAGATATTGAATTACTGCGTGAAATTCGTGACGAATTGAAAAAACGTCCGCAGGCGTAATTGAAAGCAAAAGAAAACGGCGCAAAGGCGCCGTTTTTTTATAGAATCCCTCCCAACCTCCCTTTAATAAAGAGAGGAGAAGTCCCTCTTTGCTAAAGGGGGATTTAGAGGGATTAAAAATCCATCCGGAATTTAATTTCCACCAAATGAAAACCAAACTGGCTTTTGACCGGGCCATGCAACACCCGTTCAGCAGCCGTAAAGACCAGTTTATCAATCACTGGGACCAGTTGGCCTTTTTTCACTTCACCGAGTTCACCGCCACGTTTGGCTGAGTTGCAAGTGGAATACTGTTTGGCAATTTTGGCAAAGTCTGCTCCCGCTTGCAGCTTCTTTTTTAGCTGCTCGGCAGTATCTTTATCTTTCACCAGAATATGACGGACGATGGCCGTTTTCATGGGTATTACCTCGCTGTATGTTTTGGCTTGCTGGTTTTAGGACGAGCCAGTTTGACTTTCTTCAGCGGTTGGCACTCCGGGCAAAACACTGAGGCGCGCTGACCAAGCTTGAGGTTTTCCAGTGTGGTTTCACAGTTGACACACATTTCACCGGCACGACCATAGGCCAGCAGGGTTTGCTGAAAATAGCCATTTTCACCCATGGCATTGCTATAGTCGCGTAAGGTCGATCCACCCAAATCAATGGCCTGTTTTAAAATCCGTTTGATCTCCAGGGTCAGCTGCTCAATCTGTTCCAGACTTAAGCTCGACGCCGGTTGTGCCGGGTGAATGCCCAGATTAAACAGACTTTCTGTGGCGTAAATATTGCCCACGCCCACCACCACATGGTTATCCATGATTGCAATTTTAATGCCGACATTTTTGTTTTTCAGTTTATCGGCCAGATAGTGAGCATTGAAAGCATCACTTAAAGGTTCAGGCCCGAGCGTATCAATCAGTTTGCTTTGCGAGTTTTCATCTAGCCAGAGAATGCAGCCAAAACGGCGCGGGTCGTGGTAGCGCAACTGAATATCATCAAACTGGATAATCAGATGGTCATGTTTGCGCAGTTCGGCCTCGGGTTCACATAGGCGGAAGCTGCCGGACATGCCCAGATGCCACAGCATGCTGTCCTGTTCAAACTGGGCCAGAATATATTTGGAGCGACGGGTCAGGTTCAGCAGTTTTTGCCCGACCAGTTTTTGTAGATCGTCTGGAATTGGCCAGCGTAAGCTGGACTGGCGTACCTGCACGGAATGCACGCGCTGTTCTAGCAGCGGCAATAAACTGGTTTTGGTGGTTTCAACTTCAGGTAATTCAGGCATGGACAGGCTTCGGCATGAGGATGCAGCTAATATCGGGTTGAATCTTGAAAAATACAAGACAGAGCAAGGCTGCATTATAAAGTGAATTGCCGTACCGCGCAGCCGGATCAGTCTTGCGGCTCAAACTGAACATTCACAGAAAAATAAAAGCGATTCAGCGTCCAGGTAAAAAAATGTAAGCCTGCACATCATTAATGTTGAAAATCACATGCCGCCCACAAAAAAACGCCAAGATAGGGCAAAACAAAAATGAGTTATCCAGATGAGGAGCAACATGCATACGCCGCAACACATCATCGAGATCTGTCAGCAGCAGCAACGTCAATTAAGTCTGTTTCTCGATTTAGACGGCACTCTGGCCGATTTTCAGCTTGACCCGCAGCACAGTTTTATTCCTACCTCGACTTTAAACACCCTGGCCGAATTATTGCAGTTGGGGATTCCGGTGAGTGTGGTTACTGGCCGTTCCATTGAGATGGCCAGACAGCTGTTACAGCAGTTACCGCTGCCGATTGCTGAGTTACATGGATTACAAATTTGGTGGAATAGTACAAAGAAATTACAACTTGATTTAAGTCATATTAATTATAAGCAGCTCCGGGCAGACCTGAGTCAGGCCTGTCGCGCCTACCCGAATTTACGTATTGAGGATAAGCAGTTTTCGGTAGCCCTGCACTACCGGGAATATCCAGAGCTTGCGCCGGTTGCACAGCAGATTATGGCGGTGCTGCAAGTGCGTTATCCTCAACTTAAGCTCAAGCAGGGCAAGTGTGTGGTCGAGCTTTTGCCTCAGCAAGCGAGTAAAGGTTTTGCAATTAGTCGCTTACTGGAAGCAATGCCAGAAAACAGCACTTTTCCCATTTTTATTGGTGATGATGTGACGGATGAAGATGGATTTGCCGTGGTCAATCAGCATCAGGGTTTGAGTATTAAAGTTGGTGAAGGCGAGACACTGGCCCGCTATCGGCTGGCCAATACCCAAGCGGTGGCGGAGTTGCTGCATTTAATAAAAATACATTGCGAAACAGGAGCAATGACCATCAAAAGAGGATGTGAGGGTAAAAATGTCAAAGCTAATCGTGTTATCCAATCGGGTCAGTTTACCGAATCCTGAAAAAAAAGCCGCAGGTGGTCTGGCGGTGGCCATGCAAGATGCACTGCATGATATTGGCGGGGTCTGGGTGGGCTGGAATGGTGAAAGAGTCGAGCAATTTTCCCAGCTGAAATTCGACTCGGTGCAGCATCAGGGGGTGGAATATCTGACCAGCCCCTTAACTGAACAGCAGTACCAGCAATATTACTGTGGCTTTGCCAACAATGCCTTGTGGCCGGCCATGCATGATCGCAGCGATTTAATTGAATACTCCACAGACGAATATCTGACTTATCAGGAAGTCAATCGCATGTTTGCCGAACAGCTACAGGCGATTGCTGAGCCGGATGATGTGATCTGGGTGCATGATTATCATTTTTTCAGTATCGCCCGGCATTGCCGCCAGTTAGGCATGCATAACAAGATTGGTTTTTTCCTGCATATTCCTTTTGCCCATGAAGCGGTGTGGCGGGAAATTCCGGTGGCATCACGTTTACTGCAAGACCTCTGTGAATATGATGTAGTTGGACTGCAAACCCAGCGCGATCAGCAGCAATGTATGCGCATTTGCCAGACCATGCTCAGTGGTGAGGAAATTCATCCTTATATCCTACGTTATCAGAATAAGCTGACCATGATGAAGAGTTACCCCATTGGGGTGAATCCAGACCTCATCCAGCACGCGGCCGCTCAGCCCTTAACGAGCACCCAAGATATCTTTGATTTTGACTCCCTGGCCCAACAAAAAACTATTATCGGCGTTGACCGGATTGATTATTCCAAAGGGCTGCTAGAACGTTTTGATGCTTTTGCCCATTTCCTGGCTTCTTATCCTGAATATCACCAGCAGGTGGTGGACCTGCAAATTGCCTGTCCATGCCGCATGGATATTCCCGCCTATCAGCGCCTGTACCAGCGTTTAGAAGACCAGATTGCCGCCATTAACAGCCAATATGCTACAGCAGACTGGTTGCCGGTGAATTGCAGTCATCAGACCTTGGCACATGAAGTGCTGATGAAAATTTACCGCCAGTCGGATATTTGCTGGGTCACTTCTTTAAAAGACGGTATGAATTTGGTGGCCAAAGAATATATTGCCGCTCAGGATGCCAATGATCCGGGCGTGCTGATTTTGTCCGATAAAGCTGGTGCTGCAGACCAGATGCCGGATGCGCTGATTGTGAATCCACATGACCGCGAGGCCATGACGCGAGCCCTGAAACAGGCACTGGAGATGCCGCGAGCAGAGCGGATACAGCGTTACAGTCGCTTAATGGATGGTCTGAAAAAATTTGATATTGCCGACTGGCATACTACTTTCTTAAATGATCTGCGCCATAACAGCTTCCTGTATCACTACAAGATGCCGCTTCGCGCCCAGGTCTCGCCGGTGATTCACTAATACGTTAACAATTTTCAATATTTATCTGCCCAGCCACGTGCTAAATCTAAACAGGGTCATCAGTTAAAAACATCAACATCGCCGTACTGTGACTGCAAGTTTGGCTACTCATGCCCGCTTGTGGTCACTGTGCTGGCAATGATGACAACCGGATAGATTGAGAACAATTATATATTTGGAATATAGAACCACTATGGACCAGATTCTGGCTGAATTTGAACAGCAGACAGCGCCTACCGCCGAAGATTACGTCACCACACTACGCCGTTTGCTGGCAGTATCACCTGAATTTCCTCATCCGGGCAGGGGGCAAACCCTGCTGCGCTGGCAACTGCTGGCCAAAGTTGCGGCCACCGATTTAACTTTGGTGAAATGGCTGGAATCACATTTCGATGCGCTGAGTATTTTAAACGAACTACAGATTCAGTCCGTTCCGGCGGGCTGGTGGGCAGTCTGGGCCGCGGAAGGCCATCCACAACCTGTACAGTATGAGCAGGGCTATTGTTCCGGTTATAAGGCTTGGTGCTCGGCGGCATATGCGGTGGATTTTGGTTTAATGACTTATCGCGGTGCAGATGGCCAGTCACAATTATTGATGGTCGAGATGCAGCAGCCTTCAATCCAAGTAGATGATAGCAGTTGGCAAGCCATCGGTATGCAGCAGACGGCCACAGCAACTGTTCATTTTCAGCACACTCCAGCCACACGCATTGCACAACCCGGAGATTATCTGAATCGGTCGGGCTTCTGGCATGGTGCAGCCGGTGTTGCGGCCTGCTGGTATGGTGCTACAGTACGTCTGGCTGAATATTTACAGCAGCATGTGCAGCAGAAAACCCATGCCTATCATGAATTGTACTTGGGCGAAGTCAGTACCCGACTGGCCGTGACACGACAGTTTTTTACCCATGTGGCTGCCCAGATAGATGCAGCGCCGGCACACAGCCATGAACTGATCATCCGGATGTTACGCGCCCAAGTTGAGGATACTGCGCTATTGGTACTGGAAAAGGTCGGAAAAGCGCTAGGCGCACGACCTTTTTGCGAGCAGGCACATTTTGCCCGGTTGGCTGCCGACTTGCCGGTATTTTTGCGCCAGAGTCATGCTGCTTTTGATCTGGCTGCAATTGGCCGCTTATCGCTACAGGAGGGGCAAACATGGCAACTCTGATCGATCCGGTAGTCGGTGACCGGAAAATCTATGGTAGCGGTACCGATCAGGCGCAGTGGCTCAATTGGTCCGGACTGACCGGGCTGCCGGATTTGAATCTGACGCAGCACTTTCCTGAGCGTGGCCGGGTACTAATTTTCGCGCCACATCCCGATGATGAAATTCTCGGTTGTGCGGGTCTGATGCAGCAACTGGCCGCGGCAGGGCGTGAACTGCTGCTGGTTGCAGTAACCAATGGTACCGGCAGCCATCCTCGGTCAAAACGTTATAGCGTTGAGCAGCTGAATGTGCTGCGGCCACAAGAAAGTCTGAATGCCTTGGCGGTGCTGGGACTGGAACATAAGGTCCAGCGCATTGCCCTGAACATTGCAGATGGCCAGGTGATGCAGGCTGAATCCGAACTGTTGCAGCAGCTACAAAACTGGGTGCAGCCTGAGGATATTCTGGTGACCACCTTCGCTCAAGATGGCCATCCCGATCATGAAGCCACCGGACGGGTGGTGCAGCATTGGGCTAGACAGCACCGGCAGCGCTGTTATCAGGTGCTGATTTGGGCCTGGCATTGGGCCATACCGGCAGATGCACGGATTCCCTGGGCGCAGGCACGAAAACTCCGTTTAACTGCACAGCAGCTGGCTTTAAAACAGCAGGCGATTCAGTGTTTTAAAACTCAGATCGAGGCTGATGACACTATTCACCAGCCGCCAATTTTATCGGCAAAAACCATTTCACGACTCTTAATCCCGTACGAGGTCTATATTGATGCGACTGAACACGGATGACTATTTTGACCAGCTGTATCAGGACAATGATGATCCCTGGCACTATCAGCAGCGCTGGTATGAGCAGCGTAAACGGCAGCTGTGTCTGGCGGCCTTGCCGCAGGCGCGGTTTCAGCGGGTACTGGAAATTGGCTGTAGCAATGGCATCTTCAGTGAATTGCTGGCTCCGCGTTGTCAGCAGCTCATCTGTGTAGATGCCAACCGTCGTGCGGTTGAACTGGCACAGGCCCGTCTGGCGAGGTTTGCGCATGTGCAGGTGAGGCAACAACGTGTCCCTGAAACCCATCTGGCGCTGGAAAATGATAGTCTATTTGATCTGATTATTCTCAGTGAAGTGGCCTATTACCTGCGTCCGGCCGAATTAGTGCAGCTAATGCAGCAGCTGCAGCAGTGTTTAAGTGCAGACGGTACGCTGCTGGCCTGTCACTGGCGTTACCCGATTGCAGGCTTTGAGCTGAATGGCGATCAGGTACATGCCTGTTTAAGGCAACACTTGGTGCTGCATCATTATTTGCAGATGAATGATCCGGATTTTCTGCTCGATCTCTGGACTCAAGATGCACAATCTGTGGCTGCGCGGGAGGGACTGATATGAGGATGGCGGTGGTGGTGCCTGCCTATAACGAAGCCGAAACGCTGGGCGCCTGTCTGGCGGCTATTCAGCACGCCATTGCACAATTACCGCCCGTTGTGTCTGAAGTCAAGGTGCTGGTGGTGCTGGACAGTTGTGATGATCAGTCTGTTGAAATTGTACAACAGGCCGGAATCGACTACTTGTGTTGTGAAGTACGCTGTGTTGGTAAGGCACGGGATTTGGGCGTGCGCGCCATGATTGCCAAAGGTGCTGACTGGATTGCCTGTACCGATGCCGATACCCAGGTTGATGCGCAGTGGTTATCTGCACAATATGCCCATCAGCCGGCAGCACTGATTTGTGGCGTGGTTGAAATTAAAGACTGGTCGCCTTTATCTGCGGCCGCCCGGCAGAAATATCTGCGCCATTATCAGGATAAAATGGACCATCGGCATGTGCATGGGGCCAATCTCAGTTTTTCTGCTGCGGCCTATTTAAAAGCCGGTGGTTTTCAGGCCAGCAGCTGTCATGAAGATTTGCAGCTGGTCGAGCAGATGCAGTGCTTAAACCTGCCGATTGTCTGGAGCAACCAGGTACGGGTCACCACCAGCAGTCGTCTGGACAGCCGGGTCAGTGATGGTTTTGCCGCCTATTTGAACCGGCTGGAACAGGCTTGTCGCGCTGCGTCTGAAGTGTGAGCGATCGTGCAAAAAATGGCTGTCATCGGCCTGACAAAAACGCAGCGTATTTTGATCAACGCCACAGTTTAATTCAGTTACATAAAGCGGTAAAAATAAACAGCTTTTAGCCAATTCGGCCGTCTATCTCGGTTAGAATAATTTTCATGAAAATCATAAGGCAGGATCGCCCCATGGCATTATTATTTGAACCTATCCATTTTGGCACGCTTGAATTAGACAACAGAATTATTATTGCCCCCATGTGCCAATATTCGGCTAATGACAAAGGCGAGCTCAGCTATTGGCATGAGCAGCAGTGGGCCAACTATGCCTTGTCGGGTGCCGGTTTATGTATTATTGAAGCCACGGCGGTGCAGCCAGAAGGGCGGATCAGCTATGCCGATTTAGGCCTCTGGAATGATTTGCAGCGTGCGCAGATGAAAGCCTTGCTGGCCAAAGTCAAAACCTTGTCACCAATGCCATTTGCGGTGCAGCTGGCACATGCCGGACGTAAGGCATCTACCGATAAACCGTGGCTGGGCAAGGACCAGTTTGCGCCGGATCATGCCCAGGGCTGGCAAACCGTATCGGCCAGTAATTTGCCGTTTAACCCGACCGATCATGCCCCTCATGCACTAAGTCTGAATGAAATTGAACAGGTGATTGCCGACTTTGCCAGTGCTGCGGTACGTGCAGTGGATGCCGGCTTTGATTTAATTGAAATCCATGCTGCCCATGGCTATCTGTTGCATCAGTTTATGTCGCCGTTATCCAATGTCCGCGATGATGAATATGGCGGCAGTTTTGAAAACCGGATTCGTTTAACCCTGGAGGTATTCCAGGCCATGAAACAGGTGGTGCCAGAAGGTTATCCGATTGGGGTGCGTCTGTCTGCTACCGACTGGATGGATGCGCAGGGCGGCTGGAATATCCAGTCTACGGTTGGGGTGGCTAAAGCGCTGGAACAGTTGGGTGCGGCTTATATTCATGTGTCCAGTGCCGGTCTGCATGCCCAGCAGAGTATCGAGATCGGGCCAAGCTATCAGGTGCCTTTTGCTCATGCCATTAAACAGGCGGTGCATCGTATTCCGGTGATTTCTGTGGGCCTGATTACCGAAGCGGTGCAGGCTGAAGAAATTCTGCAAAATCAGTATGCAGATGCCATTGGTCTGGCACGAGCGATGCTTTATGATCCACGTTGGCCGTGGCATGCCGCCGCTGAACTGGGCGGGCAGATTGCCATCGCGCCGCAATACTTGCGCTGTCAGCCGCATGGCTTGAAAGATTTGTTCCATCCATTTCCTGTTCAGGAATAAGCAACAGCAGCATCAGGGATGATGCATTTTAGATCTCGTTCTAGAGAAGGAAGGCACTTTTGTTGCTGAATATTTTACTGCCCTTGGTGGCAGTACTGGCGCTGGGCTATAGCAGCGTACGTACCAATTTTCTGGCGGCCACGCATATTCAGGCCCTGAGCCAGTTTGTGATGAAGGTTTCACTGCCAGCCTTTTTACTGTATGCCCTGGCCAGTAAAGACCTGGCCGAAATCTGGCATCCCGGTTATTTTATTGGTTATGGACTGGGCTCGCTGATCCTGTTTTTTCTGGCGTTAGTCATTTATAAAACCTATTTCCGGCATAGCCTGACCCACGCCAGTGTGCTGTCGATGGGCGCGTCGATGTCCAATACCGGCTTTATTGGCACGGCTATTTTAACCCTGCTGATTGGCAGTCATTCCGCCATTTATCTGTCATTAACTCTAATTATTGAAAACCTGATTATTGTGGCGATGGTGCTGTTTCTGGCCGAAGCCGGTTTGCAAAAGCAAAACCATCATCTTTCGGCGTTATATCTGAAAACCTTAAAAAGTTTGCTAAAAAATCCGGTGATTCTGTCGATTATTGCCGGGATGGCCTGTGTCTTGCTCAATTTAAAACTACCGGACAGCATCAATCAGATTCTGGAGATGCTCGGCAAAACTGCCTCGCCGTTGGCTTTATTTGTGATTGGCGGCAGTCTGGTCGGAATGCGCCTGCATTCGGTCAATCTGCAAAGTGTGCTGCTGGTCGGGATGAAAGTCCTGCTGATGCCGCTGGTTATTTTCACCTTGTTGTGGAGTTTGCCCAATGTCAGCTCAGAAATGCTGTTTGTTGGTACGTTGCTGGCGGCATTGCCGATGCCTGTGGCCTTTGGGATTTTTGGCCAGAATTATGGCCTGAATGAACAGGCACTCCAGCCTTTAATTATGAGTACGGTCCTGGGTTTAATCGGGGTGGCTTTCTGGTTAAGTCAGTCATCGCATTTTCTTTAAATCTTTATGTATCCCAAATAAAAAAGCCCGGTCATCGGGCTTTTTTCGGTCAGCCGCATTAGCTTTTCTTGGCTGCTGCTTTTGGTGGATTCTTGGCTTGATCGGCAATCATCTTGTCCACCACAGCCAGCGATTCTTTGGCTTGCGGGACATTTTCCTTGGCTAGGGCAGAGAAAATCTTTTTCGCTTCCGGCAGGTTTTGTGGCACGATGTTGCCATTGGTAAACATATTGCCGACCGCCATCAGCGCTGGAATATAGCCTTTTTGTGCTAAATCCTGAATGCTCTTTAAGCCTTGCTGAATGGGTGCTTCATTTTTGTTTTTAAAGCCCAGGCTAATGTCATATAAGGCTTTGGCATGAATGGCCTGATTGTTGCCTTTTTTAATGAGGGGTTCCAGTAATTGCAGGCCTTTTTTATCTGAATCGGCTTTGTTTTCAGAGAAATACACCACCGCTAAATCAATGGTGGCATCATGAAAGCCTTGTGATGAAGCTTTTTGCAAATACTGTTTGGCTTTATTGGTATCCTGTTTTAGACCCAAAGTGCCGGTCAGATGGTTTTTACCGAGTACATAATTCGCCACCGGATAGCCTTTTTTCGCGGCCTGCTCATATAGCTCGATGGCTTTCTTTTCATTTTTGGCCGTACCTTGGCCGGTTTGGGTCAAATAACCCAGATTATAAATCGCTTGCGGATTACCGGTTTTGGCCAGTTTGTCTAATTCCTGATAGGCACCGCTCAGGTTGTTGGCTTTGACCATGGCTTCAATTTTGGCGAAAGCCGGATCGGTCGGAATACTGTTATTGCTGTTGGCGAGGGTAAATTGTGTCGAAAGGGCAACCAGACTTGCCAAAATCAGTTTTTTCATCGTTGTATAAAACCTTGTATCAATAACCACATAATTCCATTTATGTGTGGGGAATAAATTGTCACTCATCATCATAAGATGAAATCAAAGAATGTAAATATAGATGTATCGGAATCCGGTAATTTTTTCAAACCACGTAGGAACAATAATAAAAAAATCCTGAATTTAAGGATTGCTTCAATTTGTAAATCAGTCTCGTTTTTTGCGTATTTAGATGAAAATCTTCACTCTAAGGTGGTTTTTTTGACGGATAAAAAAACAACCCAAGTTACACGTGTCACTTGGGCTGTTTTTCATAGATCTGCTAGTGACACGCTTAATTTTGCGGCCGCGCCACATCACCGCTTAAAGCTTCAGGTAAATCCAGAACCGTTACATCCATCTCGGCTAAGGCATCCGGTTTTGCTACCACCAAAGCTTGATAACCGCTATCAATAGCCAGGCTATTCACTACTTCTACATCATTGTTCAGTTTGCTGGCGATAGCCGGAGCATCGCCTGTACCCTGAATCAGATGCAGCCAGTGTTTTGGCTTGGCTTTAAACCATAAACGGGCAATCACTTCCTGACCCAAATAACAGCCTTTGTCATAATGAATGCCTTCACGCTGATGCAGGCGCAGTTCCTGTGGCTGGAACAGTTCCGCGGTGCTGGCCTGAATCCAGGCCTGACCACTTTCAAGCGCCTTTAATTGCCATGCTTGAATATCCTGTTCAGTACTTGTGAACTGGGTGTTTAGACCGTTTACGACCGGATAAACCTGACCGGCTTCTTCCAGTTTCATTTTCGAGAAAGCACCAAACTTTTTAATGTGTTTGGCAAAGTCTTCAGCTTGATCGGCCGTTACTACAATTTCAAACTGTTCAGCATTCTGTTTGGTCAGCCATAAACCAAACAGAATACGGCCTTTCAGGCTACAAATTGCAGTATAACGGGTTTCGGTTTGCGGCAGTTTTTCGACATCTACCGTGACTTGACCTTGTAAGAATTTTTGCGCATCTACACCGTTTAAAGTGAATGCAGAGAAAGTCAGATTACTCATGTTCTAATCTCGAAACCGTATCTAATACTAAAGAATGAGGTTAATTTTGCGCTATTTTTCATAAAAAATCATATTTCTGGCCAGAATTTTCTATTAGATGTAACCAAATTTTTCAAAAATGTATTATTTTAAACTTAAGTTTATGAAATATATGAAATTTGGGAAATAGGCTTCGGGCAGCGTACAATGCCAAGCAGCATGAATGTTAAACAACAAAACTTTGAAAGAAGAAGTCAGAACAAGGCAGGTACGCTATGAATAACAACTACCGTAAACCGCTGCAAGGCACCCCGCTAGAATATTATGATGTGCGACAAGCCGTTGAAGATATTCAGCCAGGCGCATATGCCAAACTTCCTTATACCTCCAAAGTGCTGGCCGAGCAGTTGGTGCGTCGTTGTGATCCAGCCATTTTAGAGCAGTCCTTACGCCAGCTGATTGAACGCAAGCAGGAGCATGATTTTCCATGGTATCCAGCACGTGTAGTCTGTCATGATATTTTGGGGCAAACGGCACTGGTCGATCTTGCCGGTCTGCGTGATGCCATTGCCGATCAGGGCGGTGATCCATCCAAAGTCAATCCGGTGGTGCCAACCCAGCTGATTGTCGATCACTCACTGGCGGTGGAATACGGTGGATTTGATCCGGATGCATTTGAGAAAAACCGTGCAGTCGAAGACCGTCGTAATGAAGACCGTTTCCATTTTATTGAATGGACCAAAACAGCCTTTAAAAATGTCGATGTAATTCCGGCAGGCAACGGCATCATGCATCAAATTAACCTGGAAAAAATGTCACCGGTAATTCAAAACCGTGATGGCGTAGCATTCCCAGATACCTGCGTGGGTACAGACTCGCATACCCCGCATACCGATGCGCTAGGCGTGATTTCAGTCGGTGTGGGTGGTCTTGAAGCTGAAAATGTGATGCTGGGTCGTGCATCTTGGATGCGTCTGCCGGACATTATTGGGGTAGAATTGGTTGGTCAGCGTCAGCCGGGCATTACTGCGACGGACATCGTCTTGGCGTTAACTGAATTCCTGCGTAAAGAGCGTGTGGTCGGTGCCTATTTAGAGTTCTTTGGTGAAGGTGCGGACAGCATGTCAGTGGGTGATCGTGCCACCATCTCCAATATGACCCCTGAATATGGTGCAACCGCTGCGATGTTCTATATTGATCAGAACACCATCGACTATTTAACCCTGACCGGTCGTGAGCCTGAACAAGTCAAACTGGTTGAAACCTATGCCAAAGAAATTGGGCTTTGGGCATCTGACATGACACAGGCGGAATATCCACGTGTGCTGCGTTTCGACTTATCAACGGTAACCCGTAATATTGCAGGGCCGTCGAACCCACATGCACGTGTATCCACAAGTGACTTAAAAGAAAAAGGCATTGCCGGTATTGTTGAACAGCGTACCGATGGTTTGATGCCAGATGGTGCCATCATCATTGCCGCGATTACCTCATGTACCAATACCTCAAACCCACGTAATACCGTTGCGGCAGGTTTGCTGGCACGTAAAGCCAATGAGCTCGGTCTTGTGCGTAAACCTTGGGTGAAATCGTCATTTGCACCGGGGTCTAAAGCAGCTGCGCTGTATTTGGAAGAAGCGGGTGTACTGAAAGACTTAGAAAAACTCGGTTTTGGCATCGTCGCTTATGCATGTACGACTTGTAACGGGATGTCAGGCGCGCTTGATCCAAAGATTCAGCAGGAAATTATTGACCGTGACCTGTATGCGACTGCGGTGCTGTCGGGCAACCGTAACTTCGATGGTCGTATCCATCCGTATGCAAAACAGGCTTTCCTGGCATCTCCGCCACTCGTGGTTGCCTATGCAATTGCCGGTACCATCCGTTTTGACATCGAAAAAGATGCGTTGGGCACCGACCAGAACGGTAATCCAATTTATCTGAAAGACATTTGGCCGTCGGATGAAGAAATTGATGCATTAGTGAAAACCTCGGTGAAGCCTGAGCAGTTCCAGAAAGTCTATATTCCAATGTTTGACTTGGGCGAAGTGGAGCAGGCGGCAAGTCCGCTATATGACTGGCGTCCGCAAAGTACTTATATTCGCCGTCCACCATATTGGGAAGGCGCGCTGGCTGCACCGCGTACATTAGCCAATATGCGTCCGCTGGCAATTTTGGGCGATAACATTACCACTGACCATTTATCACCATCGAATGCAATTATTCTGGATTCGGCGGCAGGTGAATATCTGGCGAAAATGGGCTTGCCTGAGGAAGATTTCAACTCCTATGCCACCCACCGGGGTGATCACTTGACGGCACAACGTGCAACGCTGGCCAACCCGAAATTGTTTAATGAAATGGTGGTACGTTCTGACGGTACCATTAAGCAAGGTTCCAAAGCGCGTGTCGAGCCTGAAGGCGAAGTAATGCGGATGTGGGAAGCGATTGAAACCTACATGAATCGTAAACAGCCGCTGATTATTGTTGCCGGTAAAGACTACGGCCAAGGCTCAAGCCGTGACTGGGCGGCTAAAGGTGTACGCCTTGCTGGTGTTGAAGCGATTGTGGCAGAAGGTTTTGAGCGTATTCACCGGACTAACCTGGTTGGGATGGGTGTATTGCCGCTTGAGTTTAAGCCGGGCACAGACCGTAAAACTCTAGGTTTGGATGGTACTGAACTTTATAGCGTGATTGGTAATATTGCACCTCGTTCGACTTTAACACTTGTGATTGAGCGTTCCACGGCTGATGGTAAAAACCAGATTCTGGAAGTGCCAGTAACCTGCCGACTGGATACTGAAGAAGAAGTTTCTGTGTATGAAGCGGGTGGGGTATTACAACGCTTTGCGCAGGACTTCTTGGAAGGGAATGTGGCTTAACTTTTCTAGTTGCTCGTATAAATATCCCCTAGCCCCTCTTTAGAAAAGAGGGGAACTCCCTCCTTTTTTAAAGGTGAGAAGCATTGCTTCGTAAGGGGGATTAAAGTTATTGATATTGTTTAAAAAACACCCTACTGTGAAGTAGGGTGTTTTTGTTTTGGATATTTAATGTTCTTTTATGTTGATGAAAGTGGTCATACGGGTAATAACTTATTCGATATAACCCAGCCATATTTGTATTATGGTGTTATTGGTTCTACAGTTAATTTGGATATTTTAGCTAAAGAAGAGATTTCAAAAATAAGAAAAATTTTTGATGTTGATCGCTTGCATGCAGCAGAATTGGGAGAATACAAGTTAATTGATTTAGTTGCAGATTTTAAAAAATTATCAAAGAAATTTTCTTTAACTTTTGACTTTTATCGAGTAAAAAAAGACGACTATCCTGTTATATGTTTTTTTGATCAAGTATTTGATCAAGGAATAAATCCAGCGATGACATGGTCTGGATATTGGACGCCATTAAGATATGTACTATTGGCAAAATTGAATTTCCTTTTTAGTAGGGAACTAAAAAAATTAGCGTGGGAAGCTAGGTTGTGTTCAAGGGATAAGGAGGCTGATACAAAAGTTATATATATTTGTGAGCAGTTAATAACTCGTTTGGGACGGTTAGATGACTCTAGATCACGAGAGTTATTTTTAGATGTTTTGGTTTGGGCTAAAAATAATGTGAGACAGTTAATTTTTAATGCTAAATCAAAAAGGGATAAAAAATTTATTTCTCCTAATCTTATTGGATTTCAATCCGTTTATTGGGGAATAACTAAGAGGGCAAAGAAGAAAAATAAAAAAGTATTGGGAATAATCGTAGATCAACAAGATCAGTTTAATACCACACAAGATTATTTATTGCAGATTTATAGAAATGCTGAAGGTTTTTACTATAAACATGATTTCGGTTTAGGTGGTATGGATTTTAGAGATATACCTACGATTATCCCAAAATTTCAAAGCTCAAAAAAATCGGTTGGTTTAGAAATAGTTGATATTTATTTATGGCTATTTAAAAGATATTTGGAAGGTAACTTATCTAACTCTTTGCTAATTGATTTTGTAAAATCTCAGGCAAATAAAGTTTATTGTGATGAAGTATCTATTGAGGCTACTACAGAGCGTTTTGCTACTTGGATGCAAGAGTTGCCTAATATTACATACGAGCAAGAGTTGATGGCAAAGCAAATGAAACAAAAAGAAGAGTTGATGAGGAAAAAACATGTTGAAGAATATTATAAATCATTACCTATTAATGATTTAAATTAAAGTATTGGTTATAAATTAGTACTCTTCGCCCAAACGCCATCATCACTCGTCGAAATGGACAATAGACAATCATCACAGATTGGTTATACTGAATAGACCATTTCTAAATCATACGGAGAACAAAGATGGTAACTGCAGGCGACAAGCCAGGAACAGGCTTCTATTTTTGTGTCCAATGCGGACATCGCGTTTACTTAGAAATTGGTACAGACCGTTTACCCCCGTGTACCAAATGCCAAGGCAATCAATTTAACAATAAGAATGCCTAAGCAACAGCACTCAAACAGTTACCCTCTGTTTTGAATGAAAGCCCTATCACACGATAGGGCTTTTTAATGGGATCAATAAAAATATGCTGAATTTTCAGGGTGTTAGAACAGTTGAAGCCCTACAAAAAGAAAGCACAAAATCGAGATACAAATTGGTTGGATTTAAGGCTCTATCTTATTGAAAATGAATAATAAAAATTAAGGTGTTTATTACTTGAATCTGTTTAAAAATTAGCCATTAATCCCCATGTTGAATAAGACATATAGCATATTTCAGGTGCAGTCTTTGCAACATTATCTTGATCTTAACCATGACTCTGGTGTGGCCAATTATGAAATTGGTCAAGAGTTTATTCGGGTTCAGTTCCGTAAAAATAGCAGGGTCTATACTTATAGCTATGCCAGCGCCGGTGTGCAGCATGTCGAGAATATGAAACAGCTGGCCCAATATGGCGATGGGCTGAATGCCTATATCAACCGTTATACCCGCTGGCTGTATTTAAAATAACTGGCCTGTTTTTTGCTTCATGATGCTTCCTAGGAGCGCCACATCCACTTTCGGGTGGATGCTGGTTTTAAAGAAAAATCATCAGGAGCAAAGTTATGTCAAACTCTCAAGCTGCCGATTCTTATACTCAACTGCCGGTCAAGGCGCATCTGCTGGCGGGTTGGCCGTTACTGCTGGTGCTGTTTGGTGGTGCCATTGGGGTGGTTTATGCCGTGCTGGCTTACATGCTGAATATCAAAATTTATCAATCGACCTTATCTAAACTGAATAAAGTCTTGGCCAATTTGCTCTGTAGCATGTCGGCCTTAAGTGGCTGGTGGTTTAGCGCCCAGCTCATTCAAGGACAGTTATTTTAAACAGCTCGATACCTCACGATTAAAGATCTGCAATGTCCTGAACCGGGCAGAATAATCTATGCCTGAATATTCCAGAAAAATACGGAATCATGAAAAAGAATCATGATTATGGCAGCTTGAAAATAAAAAATTCTATCTAAACCGTTTGATGTGAGAAAAATTATCAAAAAGATGAAAAAACGCCGAAGCTTAGGAAAACAATCCCATCCGCTTTTGACTATTCTATTGCTCAAGGGTGAAAGGGGATCGAAAAGAGTAGATTGCTACCAGTAACGTATCACGTGCGTGTAGTACTTACCCACAAGGTCTCGATTCGGCTTAGGACGCTATAGATCAGAAGTTTATAGGCAAAAAGTTAGAACTTACCAAGTTTTAATGGTTGAAGTATTTCCCGCTCCCTTAAAAATAAAAATTTCAACATCTCTATTCTTCTTTATCTTTTTGTTATTCCTATTTCACTATATTCGTTTAAATCACCTTCATTTTCCTTTCAGTTATCGCAAACTTATTTGCCAGAATCCTACAGGGTACTGAAAGCAGCTATGCTATAAAAAATAAAAACTACCGAGCAGAACAATGAAAATTTATGTCACCAGTCTTATGCTCGATGATCAGGAAAAAGCCTTGCAGTTTTATACTCAGATACTTGGTTTTCGGCTAAAACAGGATGTGCCGGTGTGAGTATCGCTGGCTGACGCTGGTTTCTCCCGAGCAGCCAGATGGTGTAGAACTGTCGCTAGAACCAGATGTACATCCCGCAGCGAAAGCCTTTAAAGCCGCGATTAAGGCAGATGGTATTGCTTATACCTCATTTCAGGTCAACGATCTTGAGGCAGAATATCAGCGTTTACTCGCGCTAGGTGTGGTTTTTACTCAAGCACCGATGCTGGCTGGCAATGTGAAAATTGCCGTGCTGGAAGATGGCTGCGGTAATTTAATTCAACTGATGCAGCCGCTGCCTGAGTCATCATAATCACTTAGATAAATTCTCTTAAAATCGCCATTTTCTGCAAAATAAAATGAAGAATTTAACCTAGTGTATAAAAATTTCTTGTGAGTGTGCTTTATTTGGGAAAATTTCCTGAAAATATTTTAAATTGACTGATCTTCGGAAAACAATTTCGGCAGGCTTTGACTACTATATCTCTCAAGGGTGTGACGGGATCGAAAAGAGTAGCATGCTGTCAGCGGCGCAAAACGCGAGTGCAGTACTCACCCAAAAGGTCTCGATTCGGCTTAGGACGCTATAGATCAGAAGTTTATAGGCTATAAGATCATGACGTACAACGTGATGATAGTTGAAGTAAACAGCAAGTTTTCCCTGACACCCTAAAAATTCCGTGCATGACCAGAACAACAAACTATAAAAATCAAACTCGAAAAACCAGAGAATAAAAACTATTTCTCTCCAGTAGCTTCCAGATTAAATATCTATCTTCTCAATAGATTGACAGCAGATTGGCCGCTTGATATTTTGCCCCCTTTTGACTCCCAAGCCGTACCGCCATGCCTTTAAACGACAACTTTGTATATTGCCCGCCGCAAGAGCCACTAGTCCTGCTCTATGAAGATGATGATCTGGTGGTGATTGAAAAGCCAGCAGGTTTGCTGTCGGTGCCGGGGCGGTTGCCGGAGCATCAGGACAGTGCCTATTTACGCGTATTGGCGCGCTATCCACAGGCCAAAATTACCCATCGTTTAGATATGGCCACCTCGGGTATTCTGATGTTTGCCAAACATCGTGATGCAGAAGTAGCGGTGAGTAAAATGTTTCAGGCGCGCACCGTGACCAAGCACTATATTGCCCTGGTACAGGGCAAACTCGACGGAGATGGCAAAGTTGAGGTGCCATTAATTACCGACTGGGAAAACCGGCCGCGTCAGATGGTGCATTTTGAACTGGGCAAGCCGGCACAAACTTTATATCAGGGACTGGACTATAATGCCGAGATGGACATCAGCCGGGTATTGCTGACCCCAATTACCGGACGTTCACACCAGCTGCGCGTGCATATGCAGTATATCGGCCATCCAATTACCGGCGATAAGCTGTATCATCCAGAACCTGCACGCAGTCCCCTAAAACGCATGGCCTTGCATGCCAGTTATCTGGCTTTTACTCAGCCTTTAAGCGGTACCGCGGTTGAAATTCGTGGACAGGTACCGTTTTAAGCAGTTGATCCGATTTGGAGTGCTCTCCCCAAAACAGGGGATTGCCGATCCGGATAGAGATCAGGATGATAGAACAGAAAAAAATTAAGCGCTCTATCTCGGAACTGCAACAAAATTAGGGTAAGCTGACCATTAGAACAACAACACAGAACAAGGACAAAACGATGTCACGCGATTATGAACAATTTCCAGATGACGACAACGGCAACGTACTTTGGCAAATGCATGAAGATGGTGATGATCTGGACGAGGCACATGAAATTGAATATTCAATTGCCTTTACCGACCAGGAACAGGCTGAACGTTGTGCCTTATTTCTGTTAAATGAAGAACAAAAAATCTCTTTATTTCAGGATGATGATTCTGGTGTGACCGAATGGATTATTACCATTTATGTTTATATGGAACCGGCCTATGCCGATATTGTTGATTTAGAAGAATGGTTCACCAAAATCGCCAACCAGTTCCAGGGTGAATATGATGGCTGGGGCTGCATGGCCTATGTCTATGATGATGAAGACGAAGAAGAAAACTATCCAGTTTAACCCCATTTTCTAGTACAAAAAAGCATGCCGGAGCGCATGCTTTTTTGCTTTACGCTCGCTTCAACCAAAGTCATACACAGGCCCAAGGCAGAAGGCGTAGACTGAAAATTATTCGCTGTAAACAGGTGATGTCATGCAACACAGCGTACAGTTACACCGTATATTTCAGGCGCCGTTATCGCGGGTATATCGGGCCTTTGTCGATCCGCATGCCCTGGTCAAATGGATGGCACCACATGGCTTTACCGTGCAGATTGAACAGTTTGAACCCGTGGTCAACGGTCAATATAAAATTGCCTTTTGTAATTTGAGCACGGGCAAATGCCACGGTTTTCACGGGCAGTATCTGGAAGTGATTCCCGAGCAGCGACTGCGTTATCAGGATGAGTTTGATAGCCCAGATTTACCCGGACTGATTCAGGTCACGATTGAGTTTAAGGCGGTATCGGTCGGAACCGAAGTCTGGATTCAGCAGGACAATCTGCCCGATGCCATTCCCGTCGATGGCTGTTATTTGGGCTGGCAGGAATGTCTGGATTTACTCAGCCTGCTGGTGACCCCTGACATTCCGGATGAGTAAAACCATGCCCATTGCTACCAAACGTATTTATCAGGCTGTAAGCAAGCAGGACGGTACCCGGATTCTGCTGGACCGGATCTGGCCGCGCGGGATCAAAAAAGCCGATGCCCAGATTGACCTGTGGCCGAAGGATTTAACCCCCTCGACCGAACTGCGTAAATGGTTCCATGAAGATACTGAGCGGCACTGGCCCGAGTTTCAGCAGCGTTATCGGCAAGAGTTGCAGCAGCATTTGGACGCGGTGGAGGAAATCCGGCAACTGGCGCAGAAGGGACCAATTACCCTGTTAACCGCAGCAGAAAACGAACAGCATAATCATCTGCAGGTGTTTAAACAGCTGCTGGAACACCCGGGCAAATAACACAAATATTGTTATTAATCCCTAAACCGGTTAGGGATTTTAACGTGATGAAAAATATAAATGTTATAGTAGACCTTTATATTTTTTATTTTGCTCGTTTCGAGGTTTTTATGTCTTTACCGAATTGCCCAAAATGCCAGTCCGAATATACCTATCAAGATGGTGACTTGCTGATTTGTCCTGAATGCGCACATGAATGGAAAGAAGGGGAGCAGGCAGAAGCCGAGGCCGGCGCCATCATTAAAGATGCCAATGGTAATGTACTGGCCGATGGCGATACCGTGACGGTGATTAAAGACCTGAAAATTAAAGGTTCATCTTCTGTGGTGAAAGTGGGTACCAAAGTGAAAAATATCCGCCTATTGCCAGAAGCATCAGATGGTCATGATATTGACTGTAAAGTGGATGGTATTGGCGCAATTAAACTGAAATCGGAATATGTGAAAAAAGCATAATCGCACTGTTTCTCTTGGGTTTTATCTTGCTTTGAAGCAGGGTAAAACCCTGAATTTTTAAGATCACATCTGCACCATGTCGGGAGAAGGCTGATGCCACATATCCATCTTGAATATTCAGATCAGCTGCAGGCGCTTGAAATGAAGCCCTTGCTCAGTCGCATCAACCGGACGCTGGTCGAGAATGGCCTGTTTGGTAATGCCTCTGATATTAAAAGCCGCGCCATCTGCCAGCAGGACTATGTGATTGGACTGGATGAAAGCGCACAGGCCTATGTGCATGCCAAAATCTCGATTTTAAAAGGCCGTAGTACCGCCCTAAAGCAGGAAATTTCCCGGACCGTGCTGGAGGTGTTGCAGGATTATCTACCGCCACAGAATGAATTGACGTTGCAACTGTGTGTCGAAATTCTGGAAATGGACCCGGATATTTACAGCAAAGCCATCATTCATCCTTAATATTTTTCCCTTGCAATGGCACAGTTGTGTATGTGGCATTTTGCTGCTTTCAATACTTTCCCATCTTCATCTTCTGTGCTGTTTCTTGCTGAAATTAGGCGTTTTTTTACAGGAATCTATTTGAAATAAAGAGCCGAAGCTCGTAAATAATAAATAAAGAGCAACAGGATGTGCCCAGCCATGCGAAAACAGAACAATAAACCGGGTCTGCTCCAGCCCGAAGCGAAGCCGCCGCGTCCCCATCACTGGAAGCCGGAAAAATCTGCCGCCAGTTGGGTCAAGCGGGATATTGAAACCCAGAATATTGTCCGGGTGATGGCCGGTTTTGTGATTAGCGCGGTGATTATTGCGGCGCTGTATTTTGGTCAGGATGTGCTGATTCCGCTGGCACTGGCTATTTTGCTGGCATTTTTGCTGGAACCGCTGGTGTCACGGTTAAAAAAATGGGGACTGCCACAGCTGCCGTCGATTGCCATTGTTATGATTTTCACCATTAGTGTGCTGGCTGGACTGGGCAGTTATCTGGGTTTTCAGCTCAAAGATTTAAGTCAAGAATTACCGCAATATCAGGACACCATTCAGCAAAAACTGAATACGGTGAAATCGCTAACCTCTGGCCCTAGTGCCTGGGATGGGGCCAAAACCACTTTCGATACGGTGGAAAGCTCGTTTGAAGGCATCAATCAGGTCGAGCAGGAAAAGGGTGTGCAGAATGTCAAGGTGGTCGGACTGGAGCAAAGTCCTTCCGATGCCGCCATGGAGTGGGGCAGCAAGATTTTAAGCCCGATTGCCACCATTGGTATCGTATTTTTATTTGTGGTGCTGATTTTAATTAGCCGTAAAGATCTGCATGACCGCTTGTTGCGTCTGCTTGGCGGTAATTTGAATATTGGTACCGATGTGCTAGATGAAGCCGGCCAGCGCATTGGTACCTATTTGCGCATGCAATTGCTGGTCAATGTCACCTATGGCATTCCGATGGCAGCCGGACTGTGGTTTATTGGCGTGCCTGCGGCCATCATGTGGGGCATGCTGGCGGTGGTGCTGCGCTTTGTGCCTTATGTCGGCCCGATCATTTCTGCGGCGTTCCCGTTAACGCTGGCTTTTGCGGTGGATCCAGGCTGGAATATGTTCCTCTGGACGCTGGGCCTGATTCTGCTGCTGGAGCTGATCAGTAATAACATCATTGAGCCGTGGTTATATGGCGAAAGTACCGGCCTGACTACCTTGTCGATTATTCTGGCTGCCACCTTCTGGACCTTAATCTGGGGACCAATTGGTCTGATTTTATCAACACCGTTAACGGCCTGTTTGCTGGTGCTGTCGCACTATATTCCGGCGTTGGGCTTTGTCAAAGTGTTAATTGGCAGTGCCCCGGTGCTGTCACCGCCCGAACGTTTTTATCAGCGTTTGGTGGCCGATGAAGTACATGATGCGCTGGATGTGGCTAATGCATATATCCAGCAGGAGCTGCCGAAAAAAACGAATGAAGAAGCGCTGGTCCGGAAAATCAATAATTTCTATGATGAAGTGGCGATTCCTGCGATTTGCCTGTTTTCGCAGGTCCATAATACCGAGGCCAGCGCCGAACACAGTTTGCGCATGCATCAGGGTTTAAAACGGTTTAATCATGAATTTCAGCAGCAATATCCGCTACAGACCGAACTGAACAACCCCAAAGTCATGTGTCTGGGGGCACGTTGGGAGGTGGATGTGCTGGCCTCTGCCATGCTGGCCCATGGTCTGAACCTGAAAAAGATTGCCGCCTGTAGCCATGCCGATGCCTTGATTCAATCGCGCTCGGATGTGTTGAGTGCCGTGCCGGAATCGACCGACATCATCTGTATCGCTATTTTCCACCAGCAACCGATGGCGCAAATCCGCCTGTTGAACCACCGGATACGCACGCTAAAACCGCAGATCAAACTGGTGTTTGCCTTGCTGGGCAATCACTCGACGCATTTGCGTGATGAGATTGAGCGTCTGTTTCAGCCGGAAGCGGTGGTAAATAGTGTGAATGAACTGATGCTGAGTATGGATATGCTGCTGATGGCACAAGGGGAAAATCCGGCGGCGGCACTGCTGCATGAGAATGAGCCTGAACGCTTGCAGGCCTTGCATGAACTGGATTTATTGCAGCCGGAACTACTGCCAATTTACAGCCAGTATATTGAAGAAGCACGGCAGGCCTTTGATGTGAAATATGCTCAGATTTCGCTGGTCGATGCCGGGCAGGTGCATACTCCGGCCAGTCCGCTGGCAGAAGCGGTGGAGTCGCCGATCCACGCAGCGCAGCGCCGTGAGGAGTCGATTTGTACCCATCTGGTTTATCAGAATGAAGCGCTGGTTATTGAAGATATTCAGCGTGATCCACGCTTCCGGCAGTATCCTCATCTGGCCAGACAGAAAATCCGTTTTTATGCCGGGGTGCCAATTCAAAGTAAACAGGGCTTGGCCATAGGCAGCTTATGTATTCTGGACAAGCAGGTGCGGCAGATGTCTGAAGAAGATCTGGATTTGCTGAAAGCACTGGCGCTGGATTTACAGGAGACCTTAAGCAGTGAGCGATTACGCAAACAGAAGCTGGAGGAAATCCAGCGTTTGGGCCAGGCCGATTTAAGTCAGGCCGTGGTGACAGATTCCTAATGATTGCATCCTTGTCCACATACGGCCGTTTGCATCTGGCCGTTAGGTTATCGTTTAAAACTAGGGGAGAGCAGTTCGTTGGCCTTTCATGATTTTTATCGCTTAAGTTCGCATGCGGTAATTTGTAATGCCCAGCAGCAGGTGCTGTTACTTAAAGCTACCTATGCCGATCAGGACTGGGGCTTACCGGGCGGCGCGCTGGATATGGGGGAAACCATCCACGAGGCCTTAATTCGGGAATGTCAGGAAGAAATTGGCTGTCAGGTGCAGGTGGGGTATTTGTCGGGTGTGTATTTTCATGCAGCGGTGCAATCCCATGCTTTTATTTTTCGCTGTCATTTGCCCGAGGATGCACAGATTCAGCTAAGCGATGAACATGCCGAATATCGCTGGTTTGATCTGGCGCAACTGGCGCCGGTTCAGCGGACTCGGGTAGAAGATTGTCTGAATTTTCAGGGCAATGTCATCAGCCGGAGTTTTTAAACTGCGGCTTGCAAGATGATTACACAAAAGTGATCAAACAGTTGTTAGACAAGCCCTGTAAACAGCCGCGACAATGTTTGGTTTAGAGTGCTGTGTGTTGCGAGGCTTGCAGGGTGGCAATAATTTCATCCAGCTTTTTGATGCGTTTAACCTCATCCCACAGCGCTTTGGCTTCTGGATAATGTTTTGACATCATGCCCAGCCATTGTTTATAACGCCCCAGCATACCAATTTCGGTTTTGGCCGGACCGTGAATAAAGCGGATTTGCAAATCAAGCAGATCTTGCCAGCTCAGTAAGGGTGCATCAGAGTTCTGGCGGATACATTGGGTGAGGTCAGGGGTGGTGACGGCACCACGACCAATCATTAAATCTTCACAGCCCGATTCTAACTGGCATTGTTTGGCATCGGCATTGGTCCAGATTTCCCCATTGGCAATCACATTAATCTTCAAGGCTTCACGAATCGGGGCCAGCTGATCCCAAAAGGCTGGTGGGGTATAACCATCGGCTTTGGTGCGCGCATGGACCGTGACCCAGGAGGCGCCTGCATCTTCAAGGGCATGGGCATTGTCCAGCATGAAGTTGCGATCCATATAGCCTAAGCGCATTTTGGCAGAAACCGGAATATGTGCCGGCACGGCATCGCGCACGGCTTTGACCAGTTCATGTACCACTTCCGGTTCATCTAGCAGAACCGAACCGCCACGATGACGGTTTACGGTTTTGGCCGGACAACCAAAGTTCAGGTCAATGGCTGGTGCGCCCATGGCTGCAACTTTGACCGCATTGGCGGCCAGCATGTCCGGATTGTTGCCCAGAAACTGCACATGTACCGGAGTGCCAGCCACAGTTTTACCGCCGTGCAATAATTCCGGGCAATAGCTGTGATAGATATGATCGGGCAGGATTGAGTCGGTGACCCGAATAAACTCAGTCACACACCAGTCGAAGCTGCCGACAGACGTGAGGACATCACGCATGATCGGATCGGTTAAGCCTTCCATGGGTGCAAGCACAAGTTTCAACGCGTTCACCTGTTAATTTGAAAAACGGTGTTATACGTTTTTTTTACCGAGATGTCTAGGAAAAGGTCTTTGAAGTATTGTGGAGTGAGCTAAGGCTTAGCCTTTATATTTCGCATAATCGCCATTATGTTAAATGGGGAACTATTTAGTTAGTTTTTGAGGTGATGGAGCAGAGTTCCATGTACCTAATAAGCGCCAAATTGCGCTATCAATCTCTTGCCATTTGTCCCAATTATTTAAATTTGTTTCCCATTTTACCCATATCCCTCCATATTTATTGGGTTCATAACTATCTCCTCTAATTTGAACAAATCGATTATCTACCGTATTTTCTAAAGCAACTACATCCAATAAAACACCAGCTACATCCTGTTCTTTGGATTTCCCATAACAACCATAGAAATTATCAGCCACTTTTTTTGGGTAACAAGTCAGACCATATTTTTCAAATTTTGAATTTTTCTTAAAAAATTCTTTCCTTTGTAAAAATGTCTTATATGTGTCTAATTTCTCAGCTCGCATATCTATGGTAAGACCTTCGATCCTGACTCTCACTTGGTCATCATGATCAGGTAAATAGCCATCTGTTGCTTGAAAATCTAAATTGCTTAATTTTAAATCAAACTGTAATTGTCGATTCGAATCAGGCATCGGCAAGCTGTCAGCTTGTTCTTGTGTAATCGGTGCAAATTTTTCTGGAACATAGTCGATTGGAAATTGTCCCAGGTAATGTTCACGTGCAGGTCGATAGAATTCATAATCAAATCGATCTGGAATATGTTCACGTCGCGGACCAAGTTTTGCTTTAACAATGAGTTGTGGATTTTGTTTCCATGTCACTAGATCTCCTTCCTGAGGAATATATGATTTTTCTTTAGGTGTACATCCTATAAGAAAAACCAAACATATAGAGACCATTACTTTGTGCTGCATTATTTTTTCTCTTTAATAGAGTTTATTTTTTAAATCTGAATCAGTTTAGTTTCTCTAAAATTAACATAATACGGATTATACGAAATACTATTTTTTATTCCATATAAATCATAGTCTTATTGTATGGTGAAAAGCTCAGGTACGGCTACTTGGGCTTTTTTAATAATTTATCATGTTCCACGCTTTTAATGTGGCAAACTGAACAAAAGAATCTTACTTGCCCAAAATCATCTGTAACACAAACTTGGAACCAATAAAGCCAAGCGCCAGCAAGAAGAAGCCAATAATGGTAAAGCGAATGGCTTTCTGGCCACGCCAGCCAAATTTATAACGGCCCAACAGCAGCGCGCCATAGATAAACCAGGAAATAATACTAAAGGCAGTCTTATGCGCTAAGTGCTGGGCAAAGAAGTTATCAATGGTTAGGAAACCAAAACCCAATGCCAGCGTCAGCAGGATAAAGCCGGCAATCAGCATATCAAACAGCAGCTCTTCCATGGCTTGAAACGGTGGCAGCAAATTCACCCAAATCCGGCGTTTCTGTTTGTTTTTCAGCTCCCGGTTCTGAAACCAGAGCAAGACCGCATGAATGGTGGCCATCAGCAAGACCGCATAGGCCGATAACGACAGTAGGATATGAATATCCAGACCTAAAGAATTGTTTTCGACAAACAGGTTTAAACCGCTAAAGGAATGCCCCAGAATCAGGCCGGTTGCGGCCACTGGAATCCCAATCAGGTTTAGCGCAATCACCGGCCGGTAAGTACTAAACAGCACACTTAATAACAGCATTAAGCCTGAGGTAAAGGACATCAGGTTAAACACGTTATAGTTAATGCCCATCGGCAGCAGCATGTCGTTATACAGCACAGCGGCGTGCAAACATAAACCCAAGCCCAGCACAATACCAATAAACCAATGGTTTGGAGCACGCTTGGACATTAAATGCATAAATAAATACCAGAACGAAGTGGTATAAGCGATTAATGCCAGAATCGTGTAAACCAAGGGGAGACTGCTCATGTCAAACCTTTTTCAGGATGATGAATATTCATTTATATAAATTCGATGCGAACTACAGTATCCTATAGCATCTTATGCATAAATTTTCTATTTTAAGAAACATTTTTTTGCTGATGGCTATTTTAAGCGGATTTTGCAATGTTTGATACCTTAACAGAACGACTCACGCAGAGTTTAAGAAATGTTACTGGCTCAGGGCAGCTAACCGAAGACAATATTAAAGATACGTTACGTGAAGTACGTATGGCACTTCTTGAAGCCGATGTGGCGTTACCTGTAACTCGTGAATTCATCGCGAAAGTTAAGGAAGAGGCATTAGGTCAGGAAGTGATGACACAGTTATCACCGGGTCAGGCATTCGTTAAAATCGTTTATGACGAATTAACCAAAATGATGGGCGAGGCCAACGAGAGCCTTGACCTTGCAGCAAAACCACCAGTGGTGGTGCTTCTGGCCGGTTTGCAGGGTGCGGGTAAAACCACCACGGCAGCCAAGCTGGCACGTTTCTTACAGGAACGTCAAAAGAAAAAAGTGGCGATGGTGTCTGCCGACGTTTATCGTCCAGCAGCGATCAAACAGCTACAAACAGTAGCAGGCGATGTCGGTGCGATTTTCCTGGAATCGAATGCCAATGAACGCCCGATTGATATTGCCAATCGTGCCATTGAGCAGGCAAAAATCCAGTTTGCCGATGTGTTAATTGTCGATACCGCCGGTCGTCTGCATGTCGATGACGACATGATGGACGAAATTAAAGCGCTGCATGCGGCAATTAACCCGACTGAAACCCTGTTCGTGGTTGATGCCATGACCGGTCAGGATGCGGCCAATACTGCCAAAGCCTTTAATGATGCCTTGCCATTAACCGGCGTCATCCTCACCAAAACCGATGGTGATGCCCGTGGTGGTGCGGCGCTGTCGGTGCGTGCCATTACCGGCAAGCCAATCAAATTCCTGGGGATGGGTGAAAAACTCGATGCCCTGGAGCCATTCCATCCGGAACGTGTGGCACAGCGTATTCTGGGCATGGGTGACGTGCTTTCTCTGGTCGAAGAAGTTGAACGCAAAATCGACAAAGAAAAAGCCGAAAAAATGGCGAAAAAACTGCAAAAAGGCGGCAGCTTCAACTTTGAAGACATGCTGATGCAGTTTGAACAGATGAACAAAATGGGCGGTATGATGGGCTTCCTGGACAAGCTGCCGGGCATGAGCAACTCTGGTATTCAGGATGCGATTGCACAGGCAAACCCAGAGAAGCAGGTGAAAAAGATGGAGGCCATCATCCAGTCGATGACCGTCAAAGAACGCCGTAATCCGGACCTGATGAACCCAAGCCGTAAAAAACGTATTGCGGCCGGTTGTGGTATGGATGTGTCTGAAGTCAATAAACTGATTAAACAGCATGCGCAAATGGCCAAAATGATGAAGAAATTTGCCAATCCATCAGGTATGGCAAAAATGATGAAATCATTGGGCAATCTGCAAAAGCAGTTTGGTGGTGGCGGCGGTATGGGCCCGCTGTTCGGTGGTAAAGAACCGAAAAAATAAGGGATTCAAAACAACAAGGCGCCGGGTGCGCCTTTTTGTTGCTCTCCATTTTTAAGCGATTCAAGCGAACGTGCTGCGGTGATCTTTAAGAAAACCCAACAGACGCTTACCCGAAAGCCGCGCTGTTTCGGGCACACTGATGTGCATCAGGAACGAACAGCGAGCACAACAATGGCACAAATTTATGTGGTACATGGTTATACCGCCAGTCCGGATGAAAACTGGTTTCCCTGGATTCAGGAATATGCCGACCAGCAAAAAGCCAGTCTGAAAGTGTTAAGACTCGATCCATCGCCAACGCCAACTCTGGAAGTGTGGAAGCGGCAAATGGATGAGCAGATCGATGAGATTGACGAAAATACCATTTTCATTGCCCATAGTCTGGGCTGTATTGCCACTTTGCACTTTCTGACCAAGAAACTGAAAACCCAGAAAATTAAACAGGTGGTGCTGGTGGCCGGCTTTAATGGCCGTTTGGGCCGGCTGGACGAGGTCAATCCTTTTATTGATGCCTGTAAAATTGATTTTGACTTGCTAAAACGCCAGATTGCGCATCGGGTGGTGATTTACTCAGCTGGCGATGACCGGGTGCTGCCAAAATTTAGTCTGGAGCAGGCGCGCAGTCTGGATGCCAAAGCCATTGAGGCACAGCATCAAGGCCATTTTATTGACTCTCAAGGCTGTACCGAACTGGTGGAAGTCTGGCAGGCGATACTGCCTCATATTATTGTGGAATAAGCGGTGTAGACTCGTTTGCTGTGGAGTAATGCTGGATATAGCGCTGCAAACCTTTCAGCAATAAGTCCTGTTCGACTAAGGGCTGGTAATGCTGCAGGAATTTGGCAAACAGCGGCGCATCCCCCCCAGTCAGCACCAGTTGCCGCGGGGATTGCTGCATGACATATTCAATACTGCTGAGCAGCCCCAGTAAAATGCCATGATGCACGGCATCCAGGGTATTGGTGCCGGGGCTTAGGTCATCAAAGGCTGCTTCTGGAATCCGAATGCCTTTGGTGTGCTGAATTAACGAATCACGCTGCAAATATAGGTTGGGCAGAATATAACCCCCCAGATGCTGATGGCCTTGGGTCAGGTCAATGGTCAGCGCGGTGCCGCAGCTAATCACGCATAAATCTTTATCGGCTTCAGCTACGGCCAGTACCTGCAGCCAGCGGTCAATCCCCAGCTGCTGAATATCATAGCCGCAGCTCAGACCGGCATATTCGGCCTGTACCCGCGCAAAAATCACGGGAATATTCAGGAATTTTAAAATCTGCTGAATCCGTTCATTGTTTTTCTGGTCCTGTACCGAAGATACCCCGACATGGGTCAGGTTCAGGCTTTTAAAATGCTGGATCAGGCCCAGCAGTAAATCGGCCGGAGATTGCAGATGCAGTTCAGCGGCATGTTCTACAATCTGCTGATGTTCGGTAATCCAGTATTTGAGCCGGGTATTGCCAATATCTAACCATAAATTTTTCATGTGCTGCGCTCACTGTCCCGGCATCTGCGGGCGTAAACGGCCCTGATAAAACACTTCAACGCCAGAGGCGGTTTCAATCTGAATCGCACCATCATCCTGAATGCCTAAAAACAGCCCCTGGGCCACTCCGCCATGATGTTCAAATTCTACCAGCTGTTGCTGAAAAGCGGCATGATGATTAAAACGTGAAGCCAGTTGATAGCTGTTATGGTTAAACCATTCTTGTGCCTGCTGAATGGCCAGATACAGCTCGGCAATCAGCTGAATCCGGGAAATATCATTTAGGCCCAATTCGGCCAGGGAAGTGGCGTGCTGATCAATCTGCTCGGCCGGAATTGGCGCCAGATTAATCCCCACCCCGACAATGACCTGCTGGGTCGACAGGGGCTCAATCAGAATACCGCCCCATTTGCCTTGCGGGCTATATAAATCATTCGGCCACTTCACCTGCAGGTTCAGCTGGCGCAGGCTTGGCATCTGCAAAATATTTAAGGCAATTTCCAGGGCTAAACGGCCATCTACGGGTGTTCGTAAATTTAGCAATGTGCTTAAATAGACGTTTCCTTCTGGGGACACCCATTGCCGTTGGCGTTGTCCTCTGCCTTGTGTTTGTCGGGCGCTACAGACCAGAACGCTCTGTATTCCTTTTTGAGCAATCTCGCGTACATCATCATTGGTTGATGTAGTCACAGGTTTTAAAATAAGGACTTCAGGAAGCTGTCCGGCTTCGCTGAGCTGTTGTTGTAACTGTCGAGTCTCTACATCCATATGAATCTGAGAATAGTGGAATATAATTTATGGAGTTAATCATATATTTACTGATTGGCGCAATTGCCGGATTTGCTGCAGGTCTGTTCGGGGTGGGCGGTGGCTTAATTATTGTGCCAATTTTGTACATTGTATTTACCCAGCTGAATTATGATCCTAGCGTGATTATGCATATGGCGGTCGGGACTTCACTGGCGACCATTATCGTAACTTCCATCAGTTCGGTCACGGCGCACCATAAAAAAGGTGCGGTGATGTGGAATGTGTTTCGCAATTTGGCACCCGGCCTAATTCTGGGTGCATTTTTTGGCGCCGGGATTGCCGATTTAATGTCGGGGCAGGGCTTGCAGCTGGTAATCGGGTTCTTTGCGGTGTGGGTGGCCTATCGCATGTTCCGCGGTTCAAATACCCCGGTTGATCCTTCACGTCAGTTGCCTTCAACCGGTGCGCAAATGCTGGCCGGTGGCGGAATTGGGATTGCCTCGGCCATTTTCGGGATTGGCGGCGGCAGCTTAACCGTACCGTTCCTGAACCGTTGTGGTGTGGTGATGCAAAAAGCAGTTGCCACTTCTGCAGCCTGTGGCTTGCCGATTGCTATTGCCGGCGCTCTGGGTTTTGTCTGGTTTGGCCAGCAGTCTGAGGTGAGCGTGCCGAATACCTGGGGCTATGTACATTTATATGCCTTTATTGGCATTAGCGTGATGAGCTTTATTACCGCCAAGCTTGGCGCAAAAGTTGCACATATTTTGTCACCGGCCATGCTAAAAAAATGTTTTTCAGGTTTGTTGACCACCGTCGGTCTGTATTTTATTTACCAGGGCTTTAGCGCTTATTTTTAAGCGCTTGATGGTGTGGTTGAAAATTGGCTATAGCGACAGAAAATTGTCGGACAATGTCATGGAAATTTGGTCGCTAAGCCAGTAAAAAAGACAATAAGAAAGACCCGCTGCAACTGCGCGCATGGTATAAAAATAACACAGGAACAGTATGCAACAACAAGAAACAGACAGTCTATCTGAACAGATTGCAAAACATATCGGCGAGCAGATTATTAGTGGCGAGCTGGTAGAGGGCGAGCGCATTCAGGAACTGCGTATTGCCAAAGAGCTGGATGTCAGTCGCGGTTCGGTGCGTGAGGCACTGCTGCTGTTGGAACGTACCCATCTGATTGAAATTTTTCCGCGGCGCGGCGCGATTGTATCGGAAATGTCGGCCCAGCAGGTGCGCGCCCTGTTTGATACCTGCAGTCTGCTGCTGGGGCAGATTGTACAGCGCATTGCGGAAACCTGGCGTCATCATGAAATTGAACAGCTGCAAAAGCTGATGGAGCAGATTGAGGCCGAATACCGGCAGGGTCATACCGAAAAATTTTATGACCTAATTTTCCAAACCCTGGCCCAGCAGCAGGATATGGTGGCCAATCTGTACCTGATGAAATTCTATCAAGAGTTGCTGCCGTCGTTACGGCGCAGCTATTTTTTAACCCTGAATACGTCACGTCGGGAGTTACAGGAATCGTTTGATCTATTTAAACTGGTAATTGATGCAATTTTAATCCGAAAATCACAACAAGCCTCTTTATTTATGGATGATTTTTGTCGACACTTGCGCAATCTGGTGTTGGAATCTCTGACCCGTATGAAACAAATTGAACTGGCCTGGGCACGCCGCTCACGCCGTTGATCGGGACATTATGCGTTTAAGCAGCTTAAAACTTTCCGGCTTTAAATCTTTTGCCGATAGTACCACCTTACATTTTAAAGCCAACCGGACGGCCGTGGTCGGCCCCAATGGCTGTGGCAAGTCTAATGTGATTGATGCCATTCGCTGGGTCATGGGTGAATCCAGCGCGCGTCAGCTGCGTGGCGGCAGCATGCAGGATGTGATTTTTACCGGGACCGCCAAGCGTAAACCGGTGGGCATGGCCAGTGTCGAACTGCGCTTTGACAATACCTATGGCAAGCTGGGTGGCGCTTATAACGCCTATACCGAACTGGCGGTGCGCCGTCAGGTTAACCGCGATGGCAAGTCGGAATATTTTTTAAATGGCACCAAATGCCGGCGCCGTGATATTACCGATATTTTCCTTGGCACCGGTCTGGGGCCGCGCTCCTATGCCATTATCGAACAGGGCATGATTAACCGTCTGGTCGATGCCAAACCGGAAGAGATGCGGGTATTTATTGAAGAAGCGGCCGGGGTATCGCGTTATCAGGCCCGTCGCCGTGAAACCATGCTGCATCTGGACCATACCAGCCAGAATTTATCGCGGCTGGAAGATATTGCCAGTGAACTGAAAGGCCAGCTCAAAACCCTAAAACGCCAGTCGGAAACTGCGCTGCAGTACAAGACTTTAGAAAGCCAGATTCGCAGCATCAAAATTGAAATTTTATCGTTCCAGTGCGAGCAGAGCAGCCGTTTGCAGCAGGAATATACTGTGCAGATGACCGAACTGGGCGAACAGTTCAAGCTGACCCGTTCCGAGCTAAGCACGCTGGAACATGATTTGGGCAATACCAGTGAGCTGTTCCAGCGTCTGATTCAGCAGTCGACACCATTACAGAATGAATGGCAGCAGGCTGAAAAGAAACTGGCTGAGCTGAAAATGACCCTGGAGCAGAAACAGTCGCTGGTCCAGCAAAACAGCAGTACGCTGGCTCAGTTGCAGGAACAGAAAGCCCAGACCAAAGAACGTCTGCAGCTGATTGATCTGCAGCTAGAAACAGTACTCAGCCAGCAGGAACAGTATACCGAGCAGCTGCAACAGGCCGAGCAAAGCACGCAAGAGCAGGCACAGGCTGTGCAGCAGCTCAAAGCCCAGCAGCAACAGGTGCAGCAGCAGTTTGAGCAGATTAAGGCGCAGGTGGAAAAACAGCAGCAGCAAAAACTGCAAATGCTGGCCCAGAGCGAACAGTTGCTAAAAAATATCAGCCGGATTGAACAGCAAAAAGACACCTTGCAGCAGCAGAGCAGCTCGCTGCAAAGTCAGGCCCAGCAAGATGAAATCGAACAGCTGAACCAGGACAAAGCTCAGTTAAGCCAGCAGCTGGCCGAACTGGAGCAGCAGATTCAGGCGCAACAGCAGCAGCTGCAACAGGCACACAGCCTGCTGAATCAGCATAAAAATAGCAGTACTGAACTGAAATCGGAAATTCAGGTGCTCCAGGCCGAGCAGAAAAACCTGAATCAGCTACTGATTAAAAACAGCCCCAAACAGCAGTTACAGCACACCGCCTTAATGCAGGTGCTAACCCTGAACGATGCTGCCAAACCGCATGCGGCATTAATTGAGAAGTTTCTGGCCAAATGGTTGAATGCGCAGATGCTTGACACAGAAGATAACTTTCAGGACAGTCTGGCACGTCAGTTAAAACCTGCTGCCCAGCACGCACCGATTCAGCTGGCGAATTTAAGCTGTCTGGCGGACTGGATTGAGTCGCCATCTTCTTCTTTATGGCAACAGGTGGCACTGGCTGAGGATTTGGCGCAGGCATTGCAATTACAGCCCAAGTTACAGGCTGGGCAGAGCATTCTAACCCTAGATGGCTATCAGGTCGGGCCGGACTGGGTCATTGGTTTACTGTTTGATGAAGCCTCACTATCGGCGCAGGGGGCTTTAAGCCATCGCATCCGTCTGGAAGAAATTGATGGGCTACTGAGTCAGAAACAGGCCGAGTTGCAACAGGCCGAACAGGACTTTAACATCAGCCAACAGCAGTGCCAGCAGCTGCAGCAACAGCTTCATGAACAACAGGCGCAGCTGAAACAGCAGCAGCAGGCATTGCAGGCACTGGATCTGCAGATTGCCAAAATCCAGAGCGCCGCGCAGGCCTTTGCCGTGCAGAAGCAGCAATTACAGCATCAGCTGCAGCAACTGGAGGAGCAGCTGGAAGAAGATGCCATGCAAAAAGATGATCTGGAAATTGATCTGCATGCGCTGAGTCTCAAGTTGGAACAGGCGCTGCCAAACTATAAAACCCTGCAATTCCAGCTGGAAGAATTAACGGCACAACTGGAGCAGGCGCAGCAGCTATATCAGCAACAGCAACAGGAACTGGAACTGTTAAGACGCCAGTCGGTGCAGGCCACACAGCAGCTGGAATTGCTGGAAAAAGATGGTGGTTTTTTAAAGACCCAGCATCAGCAGATTGCAGCACAAATGGAGCAGGCGAAAAAGTTTGTCGATCCGGTGCAGCTGGAATTGCCGGCGCTGGCCAGCCAGTTTGCCGAACAGCAGCAGCAGACTGAAAAACTGCAACAGACCTGGAATGAATGGCAGCTGGAACTGAACCAGATTCAGAGCAAACAGCAGCAGCTGACCGAGCAGCGCCATCAACAGCAGCAGCAGGATGAAAAACTGCGTAGCCAGCTGGAAGAAAAACGTCTGGCTTGGCAAGCGGCCAAATCTGACTTGCAGCATTATTCCGAACAGCTGAAAGCCTTAAACAGCGAGCTGATTCCGGGGCTGAACATTGATGTAACGGCCCATCAGCAGCAGCTGGAAAAAGCCCAGGCGCAGTTTGATAAATTGGGTGCGGTGAATCTGGCGGCTTCAGAAGAATATGAAGAAGTTTCAGCCCGTTATGCCGAACTGAGCCATCAGATTGAAGATCTCGAAAAAACCGTGGCCCAGTTACAGGCGGCCATGAAAAGTATTGATCAGGAAACGCGCAAGCTGTTTATGACCACCTTTGACCAGATTAATACCGAACTGCAGGCGCTGTTTCCCAAAGTGTTTAATGGTGGTGAAGCCAGTTTAAGTCTTGAAGATGACTGGCAATCGGGTGTAAAACTAATGGCAAGACCACCGGGTAAACGCAACAGCTCACTGGCGCTGTTGTCGGGTGGAGAAAAAGCACTGACCGCACTGGCACTGGTCTTTGCCATTTTCCGTTTAAATCCGGCGCCGTTTTGTGTGCTGGATGAAGTCGATGCACCGCTGGATGATGCCAATGTCGGACGTTTCTGTAACCTGGTCCAGGAACTGTCCGAACAGGTGCAATTTATATATATCACACATAACAAGCTGGCAATGACGATGGCAACCGATTTATTAGGTGTTACTATGCCTGAACCGGGAACATCAAAATTAGTCAGCGTAAATCTAGAAGATGCTACAGAATACGGTCTAGTCGCGGAGGCATAACATGGAAATCACCACAATCATTGGGATTATTATCGCGCTCATTATTATGGGTTTCGGTTTAAGAATGATCCTGAAAAAACCGGCCGATGCAGCACCTTCGCTGGATTCCGAGTTGCAGGTCAATGCCGATAGCCAGCAGCCGATCATTCCGCGTCATGTCCGTCATCAGTTGCAGACT
Source organism: Acinetobacter sp. YH01025 (assembly GCF_013420185.1). NCBI lineage: Bacteria > Pseudomonadati > Pseudomonadota > Gammaproteobacteria > Moraxellales > Moraxellaceae > Acinetobacter > Acinetobacter sp. YH01025. The sequence goes on from NZ_VOYR01000013.1 coordinate 77,476, forward strand.
GAACCGGCCCAGCGCGTAGAACCGACGTTAGGCGATGCCGATCTTGCTGCCGTCGAGCCAAACAGCAAAATTGAGCCACAGGCCATGACTGAAACGCAGCTGACTGAGCCGAACGAAACAGCGCAGGCGAAAACTGAAGCGCAGGCCGTAGCATCTGTAGATGCTGAACCTGCAGCCAAAAATGAGGTAGAAGCAAAGGCAGAAAATCTGGCAGAACAGGCTTCTACCGAAACCACCCAGACTGATGCATCTACTACCGCTGCCGCGACTGCTGTAGCCCATGCTGCTGAATCTGCACCTGAATCAGCATTGACTGAACAGACTCAAGCTGGGGTAGATACCGAAAAAACGGAAACTGTGCCAGCTGAATTTAGCCTCAACAGCCAGATTGAAAAAGCCGATATTCGTGAATTTGAAGAAGAAAGCAGTATTCTGGATGCGCATCTGCATGAACAGCAACTGGTAGATGATGAAAGCGCTTTGGCCACTGCAGAATCATTTATTGCCCTGAATATTTTCCCGGAACGCCGGATTTTATCGGGGGAGAAAACCCTGAAAGTGCTGCTTAAATATGGTCTGCGCTTTGGTGAAATGTCCTGCTTCCACCGTTATAACGAAGATGGTTCCAAACTGCTGTTCTCAGTGCTGCAAATTACCGACAACGGCGCCGACGGTTTTGATCTGGAAACCCTGTCGAATGAACAGGTCAAAGGTCTGGCCTTTTTCTTGGCCCTGCCACATAGCGATGTGCAAAATGCCTTTGATACCATGATCAGCATTTCCGGTCTGATTGCCCGTGAAATTGATGGCACCGTGTATGACCAGAACCATCTGGAATTAACCCCGCAATTACGCGAACACTGGCGTCATCAGGCGATTGATTATCGCGCAGGTCAGGCTTCGCTGGCATAACTGAATTGAAACCACAGCCTCCGGTTTCTATAATACGGCCAAGCGACAAAATTTTTTAAGGGCGGGATCACCGCCCTTTTTTATGGTGAACGTATGACTCAACATGCAGATGTGGTGGCGCAAATGCGCCAATTGATCCAGATTTTAGCCCAGCATAATCATGCCTATTATGTCTTGGATCAGCCTGTTATTGCAGACAGTGAGTATGATCAGCTGTTTCATCAACTTAAAGCCTTAGAACAACAATATCCCGATCTGATTCAGGCCGATACCCCCACCAATAAAGTCGGTGGACAGCCTTTAAGCAAATTTGAAAGCGTCACCCATGCGGTACCAATGCTGTCTCTGGGCAACGTATTTAACCAGGATGAACTGTTTGCCTTTGCCCGCCGCGCCGAAGAGCGTTTACCCAACCAGACCATTCAATATGATGTCGAGCTGAAATTTGATGGGCTGGCGATTTCCTTGTGGTATGCCAATGGCGTGCTGGTGCGCGGCGTGACCCGCGGCGATGGCGAAACCGGTGAAGATATTACTCACAATGTTAAAACCATTCGCAACCTGCCGAAAATCTTATCTTCAGCGGAGTACAGCATTCCGGAGTTTCTGGAAGTGCGCGGTGAAGTGCTGATGCCCAAATCGGGTTTTGAAAAACTCAATGCCGCTAATCTGGCCAAAGGCGAAAAGACCTTTGCCAATCCGCGTAATGCTGCGGCCGGCAGCTTGCGCCAGCTGGATCCGAAAATTGTGGCCTCACGTCCACTGGCGTTTTATGCCTATGGCATTGCCCAGTGCGTGCCGCATCATGGCCTGAACACCATGTCCGAAAGCCTGGACTGGTTACATCAGCTTGGTTTTGCTGTGGGTGAGCGTCATTTTGTTTGTGACAGCATTCAGGCCGTGCAAGAAGTCTATGAGCAGATCAATCAGGAACGCTCGCAGCTGAGTGTCGAAATTGACGGCATGGTAATTAAAGTCAATGACCTGAAACAGCAGCAGCAGCTTGGCTTTTTAAGCCGCGAACCGCGCTGGGCCACTGCTTATAAATTCCCGGCAGTCGCCGCGCTGACAACAGTTGAAAATATTCATTGGCAGGTGGGCCGTACCGGTACTTTGACCCCGGTGGCACGCCTGAATCCGGTGGCAGTGGGTGGTGTGACGGTATCTAATGTCACCTTGCACAATATTGGTGAAATCCATCGTCTAGATGTGCGGATTGGCGATACGGTCAGTGTCTATCGCAGCGGTGATGTGATTCCGAAAGTTGAAAAAGTCTGGCCGGAATTTCGTCCGGCGGAGGCTGAAACCGTACAGCTACCTGCCTGCTGTCCGGTGTGTGATTCGCCGGTGGTGATGCCGGAAGGCGAAGCGTTGGCACGCTGTTCCGGTGGTCTGTACTGTGCAGCGCAGCGGATTGAGGCCATCCGTCACTTTGTTTCGCGTAAGGCCATGGATATTGAAGGTCTGGGTGATCGCTGGGTAGAATCATTACTGCATCTGAATCTGCTCAAGGATGTTTCGGACATTTACCATCTGCATGAACATCGTGAGGCCTTGCTCAAGATTGAAAAAATGGGCGAAAAGTCGGTACAAAACCTGCTCGATGCAATTGAACGCAGTAAAAAAACCACGCTGGGCGCTTTTATTTATGCCTTGGGGATTCGAGGTGTCGGCGAAACCACCGCGCGGATGCTGGCCAATACCTTCCAGACGCTGGATGCCTTACGTGTTGCCAATCTGGAGGCGCTCAAGAAAACCCCGGATGTCGGCGATATTACCGCAGAATGGATTCTGGACTTTTTCCAGGCACCGCATAACCTGGAAGTGCTGGACCGTTTACTGGCGGCCGGTATTCACTGGGATGCACCGCTGGCGCCGACCCGTCAGCCGTTAAATGGTGAAAGCTGGGTCATTACCGGTACTTTAAGCAAAATGGGCCGTGATGAAGCCACTCAAATGCTACAGGCGCTCGGCGCCCGGGTAAGTGGCAGTGTCTCCAGTAAAACCAAGTGTCTGGTGGCGGGTGAAAAAGCCGGTTCCAAACTGGAGAAGGCGGAGAAACTTGGTATTCCGGTCATGAATGAAGATCAGTTTCTGAGCCTGATGGCTGAATATGGCCAGACCCAGGGCTAACAGAACAGCAGGCAACCGCTCTCTAGATTGAGTGGTTGCTGCCTGAATCTGGTGATAGGTCAAAACAGAGAAAGCACAGCAGTAAAATCGTAAAAACCGCAGAAATAAGAACCGTTTTTGATAGTTACAAAATTCTAAATTTGCCGCTTTGTGTGTTTGGGTTGCAGAAAAATCAGACAAATGTGCGCAAGCAATTCTTTTTTATGTGGAAAAGTTTGAATCCAGAACTGTAAATGCACATGCTTCTCATTTTAATTATATAAAAATCATATATTTACACAAATTATCTTTTGCAACTTGGCTTGGCTTTCGCCATAATGAGCGTATTCGTAAGGGAGTAATGAAAATGCGTGGCAATCCAGAAGTCGTAGACTATTTAAATATGTTGATCGGTGGCGAACTGGCTGCTCGTGATCAATACCTGATTCACTCGCGTATGTATGAAGATTGGGGCCTGAGCAAGATTTATGAACGCATCGACCATGAGATGCAGGAAGAATCACAACATGCCGATGCCTTGATTCGCCGGGTTCTGTTCCTTGAAGGCACTCCGAATATGCAACGTGATGATATTGACGTCGGTACCGACGTACTATCCTGCTTAAAAGCCGATTTAAAGCTAGAGTATGAGGTACGTGAAAAACTGGCCCAAGGTGTTAAGCTGGCAGAAGACAAGGGCGATTACATCACCCGTGACATGCTGCGTCAGCAAATGTCAGATACCGAAGAAGACCATACTTACTGGCTGGAAAAACAGTTGCGTTTAATTGAACTCATTGGTTTGCAGAACTACATTCAATCGCAAATGTAAGCCCAACCCAACATTGACCCGGCACTGGCCGGGTTTTTTATGGTCGAGATTTGGCGATTTTGATGCAGTGCAGGCGTCGCTATTTTTACTATACTGCGACTAGATGGAAACAAGGACAGCACAATGCAGCAGCGTATACTTTTGATCACCGGATGGGGCGGAGGAACCGGCCTGTTACAGCCTGTACAACATAGCCTAATGCAACACGGCATTCAGGTCGATGTCCTGAACATTTTTAATGCGGCGGATCCGGTACAGTTCCAGCAGCAGCTGGAACGGGCCAAAGGCTATAGCGTGCTGATGGGCTGGTCTCTGGGTGGGCAGCTGGCAACCTTACTGGCCGATGCACTGGCGCAATCCGGACAGGCGCCGCAAGCGCTCATTACTTTGGCTTCGAATCCGTGTTTTGTTGCGCAAGACGCGTGGCCCCACGGGATGGTTCCCGAGACTTTTCAGCAGTTTAAACAGGGCTTTGCCAAAGATGCGGCCGCGACCTTAAAACGTTTTGGTTATCTGGTCTGTCAGGGTAGTGCCCAGAGCCGGCAGGATTTACAGAAATTACAAAGTTTAATCCAGCCGCAATCTCTAACCTTGTTAAAACAGGGATTAGCTTTGCTGGAACAGCTTAATCTGGTGACCATCTTAAAAAATTATCCGGCTCCACAATATCATTTGCTGGCACATGAAGATCAGCTGGTTCCTTGCCAAGTTGCAGAAGATTTACAGAATTTAGCTGCAACAAATCTTCAGGTGGAAGTGATTTCTGGCTCGCATGGCATCCCGTTGTTTGAAACAGATGTGGTTACACAGAAAATTATTGATTATTTAGAGTAACTCTCCTGACCCTTCAGCGGAAATGATAATTCCCGCAATTTCTTTTTCTGTGTGGCGGGAGTAAGATCGAGCTCATGCAGATTTTAAACCAGACAGGGAGTCCGGGATGACCGATTTATTTGACCAGCAACATCTTTGGCATCCTTATACTTCCATGACCCAGCCGCTGCCGACCTTCAAGGTAAAGCGGGCTTATGGTGCGACCATTGAACTCGCAGATGGCCGCTGTCTGATTGATGGCATGTCATCGTGGTGGTGTGCTATTCATGGCTATAACCATCCTGAACTGAATCAGGCTGTGACCGACCAGTTACAGCAGATGTCACATATCATGTTTGGCGGTCTGACCCATGATCCGGCCATTGAGCTGGGCAAATTACTGCTGCAAATTACTCCACCGAGTCTGGATAAGATTTTCTATGCCGATTCCGGTTCAGTGGCGGTTGAAGTCGCGTTAAAAATGGCGGTGCAGTGCTGGACTGCGCAAGGCCAGCCACAAAAAACCAATTTTATTACTCCGCGTTCCGGCTACCATGGCGATACCTGGAATGCGATGTCGGTCTGCGATCCGGTCACTGGCATGCATCAGATTTTTGGTTCAAGTCTGCCGAATCGCTTATTTGTACAGGCACCACAAACCCGCTTTGATGAAGACTGGAACCCAGATGATATTGCCGATCTGGAACAGGCTTTGGCCCAGCATCAGCATACACTGGCCGCACTGATTCTAGAGCCGATTGTACAGGGCGCGGGCGGTATGCGCTTTTATCATCCTGAATATTTGCGTCAGGCCAAGCGTTTATGCGAGCAGTATGGTCTGCTGCTGATTTTTGATGAAATTGCCACCGGCTTTGGTCGTACCGGCAAGTTATTTGCTTGGGAACATGCCGGAGTCGAGCCGGATATCATGTGTATTGGCAAAGGACTGACGGGTGGTTATATGACCCTGTCGGCAACTTTAACCAGCAAGCAGGTGGCAGACACCATCAGTCAGGGGGAAGCTGGCGTGTTTATGCATGGCCCGACTTTTATGGCCAATCCGCTGGCTTGTGCGGTGGCACTGAAAAGTACTCAAGTCTTGCTGGCACAGGACTGGCAGGCCAAGATTCAGCAGATTGAACAGCAATTGAAACAGGCTTTAACGCCACTGGCTCAGCTGAGCCATGTACAGGATGTGCGGGTGCTGGGCGCAATTGGGGTGGTTGAACTGACTACGCCAGTCGATATGCAAAGCCTGCAGCAGCAGTTTGTACAGCGGGGCATTTGGGTGCGGCCATTTGGCAAACTGGTTTATGTGATGCCGCCGTATGTGATTTCAGCAGATGAACTGCACTACTTGCTGACCCAGTTGACCGAGGTGGTCCGCCAGATGCAGGAGAATGCCGCATGAGTTTGCTCGACCATTATGCCCAGCAGCTGGAGCAGTTAAAAAGCACTGCCAATTTGCGTCAGTTTCAGTCCAATCTGCAACATGGCCGCACGATTCAGATTCACGGGCAGCGCATGCTGAATCTGTCCAGTAATGATTATCTGGGGCTGGCCAGCGATGTCAGCTTGCGTGAAGAATTTTTTGATTTAACTCCTGTCACCGAGCGCCGTATGAGCGCCTCATCGTCGCGTTTGCTGACCGGGAACTTCCCGGAATATGAGCAGCTGGAAACGAGTCTGAGTCAGGCCTTTGGCCGTGCCGCCTTGCTGTTTAACAGTGGCTACCATATGAATATCGGGATTTTACCGGCACTGGCCGACAGTAAAACCCTGATTCTGGCCGACAAGCTGGTCCATGCTAGCATGATTGATGGTATCCGTTTATCTTCTGCCAAGGCGGTGCGCTACCGGCATAATGATCTGGCGCATCTGGCCCGGCTGCTGGAACAGTATCATGACGATGCGAAAATTGAACGGATTATAGTCGTGACCGAATCCATTTTTAGTATGGATGGTGATGAAACCGATCTGGCGGCACTGGTGCAGTTAAAGCAGCGTTATCCGAAAGTGATGCTGTATGTTGATGAAGCACATGCCATTGGCGTACGTGGAGAGCGGGGGCTGGGCTGTGCAGAGCAGTATGCGGTGCTGGAGCAGATTGATTTTCTGGTGGGGACTTTTGGCAAGACCTTGGCATCAGTCGGTGGATATCTGATTAGCCATCCGTTGATCCGTGACTATTTAATTAACCGCATGCGCCCGTTGATTTTCAGTACCGCGCAGCCGCCGCTGAATATGGCCTGGACCCGGTTTATGTTCCAGAAGATGTTGCAGATGCAAGCCCAGCGCCAGCATTTACAGCAGATCAGCCAGGAATTAAAAGTGCAGGTTGAAGCCAAAGGCTATGCCTGTCCATCGACCTCGCAGATTGTGCCGGTAATTCTGGGCGAATCGGAAAAAGCCGTACAAAAGGCACAGCAGCTACAGCAGGCTGGGTTTTATATCATGCCGGTACGTCCGCCGACCGTACCGCAAAACAGTTCACGGCTGAGGATTTGCCTGACCGCGCAGATTCAGTCCAGTGAGCTGGCGCAATGCGTGGCGCTGTTATGATGGACAAGTCAGCGATGTCTGTAAATAAATCGCAAGTGGCACGGCGTTTTGCCCAGGCGCATCACAGCTATTTGCAGCATGCGGTGATTCAGCAGCAGATTTGCCAGCAACTGGTTCGGCTGATGCAGTCACATCTAACCAGTCGAAAACTGGGACGGGTGTTTGAAATTGGCTGTGGTACGGGGGCTTTAACCCGTGCGCTGGAGCAGCACTTTCAGGTGCAGCAGTTGCTGCTCAATGACCTGTATCCGGAAGTCCAGCAGCAACCGTTTTCTACTTCCCGAACCGAATGGTGGATTGGCGATGCCGAGCAGATCGCTTTTCCAGAACAGCTGGATGTGCTGATTTCGAGTTCAGCCTTGCAATGGATGCAGAATCTGCAGCAGCTGTTTGCCAAAATCGCCCATGCTTTAAAGCCTTCGGGTTATTTATGTTTTTCTAGTTTTGGTCCGGACAATCTCAAGGAAATTAAAGCCCTGACCGGGCAGGGGCTGGATTATTTCAGCCTGCCGGAACTGCGCCGCTGTCTGGAGTCACAAGGCTTCGAAATTGTGTATTTGTCTGAAACTGTCAAAACCCTGGCTTTTGAACATCCTCGCCAGGTGTTGCAGCATTTAAAAGCCACCGGGGTCACGGGTACCGCTTCGGGGCACCGCTGGACCAAACACAGTTTGCAGCAGTTTTATCAGGCCTATCGGCAGTTTTCCCGGCTGAATGTGGCCGGCCAGCAGGAATATCTGCTCAGTTATCATCCGATTTATTGTATTGCACGGAGCACAGGCTAATGGCACAGATCTATTTTGTCAGTGGAATTGATACTGGAATTGGCAAAACCTATACCACCGGTTATCTGGCCAAGGCATGGAATGCTGAAGGGCAGCGAACCATTACCCAAAAGCTGATTCAGACTGGCAATACTGATATTTCGGAAGATATCCAGCAGCATCGGGAGATTATGGGCTGTGGCTGGTTGCCTGAAGATGACAGCAAACTGACCATGCCCGAAATTTTCACTTATCCGGCATCGCCGCATCTGGCCACCAAAATTGATGGCCGTGAGATTGATTTCAATAACATCCGCCAGGCGACAGAGCAACTGGCAGCGCGTTTTGATGTGGTACTACTGGAAGGCGCTGGTGGCCTGATGGTGCCGCTCACCACGGAAATGTTAACGATTGATTATATTGCCGAGCAGCAGTATCCGGTGATTCTGGTCAGTTCAGGACGTCTGGGTAGCATTAACCATACCTTATTAAGTCTGGAAGCGTTGATGGCGCGAGGGCTGTCGCTGTATGCGCTGGCCTATAACCTGAAAGATGAATCACAAGATCCGCTGATTTCTAAAGATACCGCTGAGTATTTAAAAACCTATTTGGCTCGGCATTTTCCAGAGGCAAAATGGATTGAGATTCCAGTTTTGGATTAAAACTGTGATAAAAAAAGCCACTCAATTGAGTGGCTTTTTGCTAGGCAGCTTAAAACTTTCTAAAGCTTTTGTTGCCAAATGGTTTGCGTGGCGCATGTTCATCACGCTCTTGACGGCCAAAGCTGTTGCCATTTGGGTTATCACGGCGGGCAAAGTGTGTGCCATTCTGGTTTTCACGACGTTCACGATTGCCAAAGTTATCATCACGCGGGCCGCGGGTTGAAGACGTTGGCGCTGCTTCATTGTCACGGCGCTGCTGACGCAAGAAACCACCGCGACGCGCTGCCATCGGTTTTTCCTGCATACGTTCATTACGGCGTTTAGCCATACCGTACAGACCGGTTCCCTGACGTGGTTTCAGCTCAACCGCTTTGGTCAGGTTGTCGATGTCATTCTTGTCCAGTTCCATCCAGCGGCCAGTACGCAGTTCACGTGGCAGAATCACGGTACCATAACGGGTACGTAGCAGGCGGCTAACTTTTAAGCCCTGAGATTCGAAAATACGACGTACTTCGCGGTTACGACCTTCTTTTACCACCACCTGATACCAGCGGTTGATACCATCACCACCAATTTCAGAGAAGGATTCAAACTTGGCCGGGCCATCATCCAGTACCACACCACGCAGCATGTTGTTACGGATTTGTGGCGTGACTTCACCCATTACACGGACCGCATATTCACGCTCAATTTCATTGGATGGATGCATCAGGCGGTTTGCCAGTTCGCCATCATTGGTGAACAGTAACAGACCGGTCGAGTTGATATCCAGACGGCCGACCATGACCCAGCGATCATTGGCGATTGATGGTAAATGATCAAATACGGTCGGGCGTTGTTCCGGATCGTTACGTGAACAGATTTCACCTTCCGGTTTGTAGTAAATCAGCACACGGCGACGGATTTCATCTTCAATCTGGAAGCTGACTTTACGACCATCGATACGAAGCTCATCGCCTGGTTCAATACGCTCACCCACCTGGGCCACTTGGCCATTGACACTTACACGACCAGCGGCAATGACTTCTTCCATATAACGGCGAGAACCCAAACCAACGCGTGCCAGTACCTTTTGCAATTTTTCACTCATGACAGCATAACCTTAGAAATTATCATCAACAGTTCACCTATTCACGATCTCGGTGCCTGGGCATCGAGGTGCATGAAAGCTTCCTTGGCATCCTGCAGGGGAGGCAATTGACCGACAGAGGTCAGGCCAAATGCATTTAAAAATTGTGGCGTTGTGACTAACAACGCGGGTCTTCCAGGGAGTTCCCGGAAACCGGATTCCTTAATCCAGTTCCAGTCAAACAACGTTCTGAGAATCTGACTGTTGTTTGATACTCCGCGAATCTGTTCAATATCTGCTCGGGTCACCGGTTGATGGTAAGCAATCACAGCCAGTGTTTCGAGTAAAGACGGGGATAAACGGGTTGGTCGTTCCGGCCAGGCCTGTGCAATCAGGGTACGATATTTGGCCCGTACCTGAAAACGGAAACCTTGCGCAGTTTCAACCAGTTCAATAGACCGGCCATGTTGCAGCATGGCCAGTTGTTGTAAAAAGACTTTTAATTCTGCCTTACTATAGCGTGCCTGAAATGCTTCTTTCAGACGTGCCAGCGATACCGGTGCATCACTGGCAAAAATAATGGCTTCTAGCTGCATCAGCACTTCATGATGCTGTTCATCACTGGACATGTTAAGGGTTTGCTCTGACATTAGGCCTGTGCTCCCTGAATGGCCAGCGGTGCTTCGACACCACTGGCAACAATTGCCACTTTTTGCTGGCGGGTCAGTTCCAGAATCGCCATAAACGTTACCACCATGCCCATACGGCCCTGACTCGGCTTGAGCAGCTCGGCAAACGCTAGCACTTCACCGCTTTGCAGCTTTGCTTCAATATAGGCAATCCGTTCTTCCAGTAACACCGGTTCCTGCTGAATTTGGTGAATCACCGGTTCAGGGCGATTAAATACACAAAATAGCGCATCACGTAACAGGCTGGCCTCATGACCCTCATTACTATACGCCACTTGGCCCAGGCTGACATGGGTATTAAAGGTATCACGCTCTAACACCGGCATTTGCCCCAGACGTTCAGCCGCCTGTTTAATACGTAAATAATTTTCCAGCCGGTCAATCAGTTCCTGCTTCGGATCTTTTTCCAGCTCGCTGATGGCTTTGGGTTTCGGCAGCAGCAAACGCGATTTTAAATCGGCCAGCAGGGCAGCCATCACCATATAATCTGCGGTCAGCTCAATATTCAGGGATTTCATCGCATCCATATAAGCCAAATACTGAGAGGCAATCGGTGCGATATCAACCTGTAGCAGGTCAAAGCCGTTTTTTTGAATCAGGTAAATCAGAAAGTCGAGCGGGCCTTCGAAATGCTCTAACAGAATTTCAAATGCTGCAGGAGGAATATATAAATCCTCAGGAATCGTCTCTTGCCACTCATCCAAAACGCGGATGTGCGGGACTTGGTCCATAGCAGGATGCACAGATTGATTCATTACAGTTTTAGGCCACGCGAATTTTCAAAGGCATGAAAAGAGCTTTACATTCGATCTCACATCGAAAAGAAAGCATGGGGTTAATTGCGCGTAGTTTAATGGAAATTGACCATGAAATAAATTACCCAAATGACTAAAAGCGAAAAAAAGCAAAAGTAGATGGCAATTCTGCAGCGAAAAAGCAGGAAAAATCACGTTCAATACAGTAGAAGATATGGCCTAAAAGCGCATACAGATAAGGGTTTTAGCAAGAAAAACTCACCTCAGATCAAACACGTGATAAAGCGGACTGCTCAAGCTGTTCCAGCAGTTGCTGACACATTTCACGGCTGCACAGGTTTTGGTGGCCTAATCTTAAGGACAGGATATAGGCCTCTTCAACACTCGACAGCAGATGATACACCTGCTGTCCGATAGAGAGCACGGCAGCCGGGTTGGGTATTGCATCCAGCAGTAGAACCTCAGCTTCCAGAGACCAGGGTTGGGTCGCATAGATTAGCTGGCTTTTTGGAAACTCGCGCAGATTCAGCAACAGATAAAATAAATCCATACCGTTTCCTCCTGAGGTGGCGCTGAGCGCCGTTATTCAAACGCACTCACATCACCAATACCACGACGGATAATTTCCGGCTGGTCACCAGATAAATCGACAATACTGGTGGTGGCTAAAGTCCCCAGGCCACTATTAATAAACACATCAATTCGTTTACCAAGCTGCATTTCAATATCATAAGGATCATCCAGTGGATCATCCTGCCCCGGTAAAATCAGGGTGGAGGTCAAGAGCGGTTCATCCAGCTCTTTCAGTAACATTTGGCAAACCGGATTGCTCGGAATACGCAGGCCAATGGTTTTCTTTTTCGGGTGCATCAGACGGCGCGGCACTTCACTGGTGGCCGGTAAAATAAAAGTGGTTACTGCCGGGGTATTGTTTTTTAGCAGGCGATACATGGCATTATCGACCTTGGCATAAGTGGCAATATCGGACAGGTCACAACATAAAATTGCATATTGATGTTTAGGGCCAAGACCACGAATCTGGGCAATCCGTTCCATAGCCGCTTTATTCCCGATCTGGCAGCCAATGGCATAGGCTGCATCGGTAGGATAGACCACCACATCGCCGGCACGAATCCGTTCTACTGCCTGACTAATTAAACGGGGCTGAGGATTTTCAGGATGAACTCTTAAATGCAGCATATTCTTTTCTCCTGATCTGATGATGATTCGCTTTTCAGACCATTGTACAAAGCTCTGTGTATCCAGAGCGTTGATTTATGTAATTTAATCAAGCATTTCTCTTGCAAATTCATCGCTATGTAAGCTTTTGCCATGCCGGGTACATAAACAGATACAGTCAATAAAGCGTTTGGCATCGCGTGGCAGTTTGGCTTCACCACGAAAATAACGCTGTACCTGGGCATAAACATTGTCTTTAAAGCAGGCACCATCGCCGCCTTCACCGGTCAGGTTATCTAAAGAAACCCGGAATTTGCGTCCAAATGCAGTGGCAAACATCCATTCAATCGCTTGCGGCCTGATTTCGACCTGCTCAAACAGGGCCTGCTGCTCAGCCGTGCGGCCATCCGGAGCATACCAGTAGCCTAAATCGGGCTGTTTACGGCGTTCCTCACCGGCAATGGTCCAGTGACTGATTTCATGCAGGGCACTGTTAAAGAAACCATGCGCAAACTGGATGCGGGCAGGGGTGTCTGCGGTGGCGGGAAAATACTCCGGTTCAAAATCACCACGCACCAGGTTGACATTGTGGTGGGAAAACCAGTGATTAAAGTGTAAGATGAGCCAATCGACGTATTCTGATTCTGTTGATAATTTCAACCAGTCCGAGAGTTGCACTTGGTCAGGTGAAATGTCAGAATCGAGCGTTGAAAGTGTGCTAACGAGTGATGAAACATTCACTTCTGTTTGCGGCTGCAACAGATGCATGACTTAATTTACCCAATTGGTCTGTCTAAATAAGTACAAAATTGTATCTTAATCTTTGACAGAGTACTGATGAATTTGTAGAATTGCCGCCTTAATTATGTCAGCAAATACCTTTCCGGCACAGATTGAGCCGTTTAAATGGGCTGAACAGGGCTTTACATGGTCAGGTACCCTGCCATTGTCTCGCTTTGCTCGTATTGCTCGTGAAGCTGTTGGATCAATTGATGATCAATTGATTAACATAGACTGTAAGCTATCAATGGATGCCTATCATCGCATTGCATGGCTAGATGGTCACGTTGAAACACAAGTTCCAATGGAATGCCAGCGCTGTCTGGATACTGTGGAAATTGACCTTGTTTTAGACTTCCATTTAGCGCTTGTAGATGATGAGTCACTGATAGAGCGCTTGGATGAGGATGCTGATTTCATTGTTCTGGGTGAAAGTGAAGCAACCAGCAAAGGTGATTATGATTCACCGGCGACGGCTGATTTACTCGCACTTATAGAAGATGAACTGTTATTGTTGCTGCCTTTGTCGCCTAAGCATGACGCTTGCGAACACAAGCATCAACCTGCCGTTCAGAACGATGTCGAAGAAAAACGGGATAATCCGTTTGATGTTTTGGCAAGTTTGAAGGGTAAACTTAACTAAAAATTATGTTATAATTTTGCGTTAAGACAACTGAATTTGTTCTGATCCATTTTTTCGATCTTTGTAAGGAGCCATCATGGCCGTTCAGCAAAACCGTAAAAGTCGCTCTCGCCGTGACATGCGCCGTTCACATGACGCTTTAACCGAGAATGCATTAACTGTAGACCAAGCTACTGGTGAAACTCATCGTCGTCACCACGTATCTAAAGATGGTATCTACCGTGGTCGTCAATTATTCGCTAAAGCAGCTGATGCTGAATAATTGTTGACAAGCATTAAGCGTCAAGCTTAGTGGAAAAAATGGGAGCGTAAGCTCCCTTTTTTTGTTGTTTTTCGCAATTACTTCACCCGAAAAATAGTGTTAAATTTTCGCACCAACGATCAGCTTACATAAAAAAGAACTGTTGAAGGGGCGTACCCTGTTTAAAACAGCTCTACACGAAAGGATTTTTATATGTCTGCTACACGATTCGAGCAAGCGACAAAAACTGCATTTGTGTTTCCTGGACAAGGTTCACAAAAAGTCGGCATGCTGGCAGAACTTGCAGAACAGTTTGCTGGTGTGCGTGAAACTTTTGCGGAAGCATCGGCCGCAATCGGTTTTGATTTATGGCACATTGCGCAAAGTGGTGAAGGTTTAGATCAAACAGAATTTACCCAGCCGGTTTTATTGACCGCCAGTATTGCATTGTGGCGTGTCTGGCTGGAGCTGGGTGGTGTAGCACCCAAATATCTGGCTGGCCACTCTCTGGGCGAATACAGCGCGCTGGTAGCGGCTGGTGCGTTATCACTGGGTGATGCCGTGAAGCTGGTCAATCTGCGTGGCAAACTCATGCAGTCGGCTGTGCCACAAGGCCAGGGCGCTATGGCGGCCATTTTGGGTCTGGGAGATGCCAAAGTGATTGAACTGTGTGCGCAAGCTACCGCACAAGGCACCGGTTCAGTTGAAGCAGCCAACTACAATGCCCAAGGTCAGGTGGTAGTTGCTGGTGATAAAGCAGCGGTAGATGCAGTCATCGCACTAGCCAAAGAAAATTCAGCCAAAGCTATTGCGCTTCCGGTGTCAGTGCCATCGCACTGTTCACTGATGAAACCGGCTGCAGAACAGTTCGCACAAGCTTTGGAACAAACTGCCATTGAGCTACCAAGCATTCCTGTAATACAAAATGTGGGCGCAGCTGTAGCAACTGATGTTGCTCAATTGCGTCAGGCTTTGACTGCTCAATTGTATCAGTCTGTGCAATGGACAAACACCATGCAGTACCTGCAAGACCAGGGCATTCAGTACATTGTTGAATGTGGTCCAGGGAATGTATTGGCGAACCTTGCAAAACGCTTACCTCACATAGAAAAAGCATTCCCGATTGACAACAATAGTCGTCTGGAGGATGCCTTAAATGCCATTTTAGTGGCTGAAGGGAAAATTGCATGACACAAGAACGCAAAGTCGCATTGGTGACAGGTGCAAGCCGAGGGATTGGTGCAGCCATCGCTCAGCAGCTTATTCAAGACGGTTATTTTGTGGTTGGGACAGCAACTTCTGAAGCAGGTGCAGAAAAACTGAGCACAGGCTTTGGTGAACAGGGTGCGGGTAAAGTCCTGGATGTTCGTAATGGCGAGGCAATTGATGCGCTCATTTCGGACATCGAACAAAACTATGGTCCGGTACTGGTCTTGGTGAACAACGCTGGTATTACCAAAGATAATTTGTTACTGCGTATGTCTGAAGATGACTGGGATGATATCCTCAACATCCATCTGAAAGCCGTTTACCGTTTGTCTAAACGTGTACTGAAAGGCATGACCAAAGCGCGTTTCGGTCGCATTATTAATATTAGTTCAGTGGTGGCACACTTTGCCAATCCGGGACAGGCCAACTACTCTGCGGCCAAAGCAGGGATTGAGGCATTTAGCCGCAGCCTGGCCAAGGAAATGGGCAGCCGTCAAATTACAGTCAACTCTGTTGCACCCGGTTTTATTGCAACAGAAATGACCGAACAGTTAAGTGAAGAAATTCGCAAAAAAATGAGTGAGCAAGTGGCATTAAACCGTTTAGGTGATCCACAAGATATCGCCAATGCAGTGAGTTTCTTGGCTTCTGACAAAGCAAGTTACATCACTGGTACAGTGTTACATGTAAATGGTGGTTTATACATGAATTAAGCTCATGTATAAACTTTCAAAAACTTATAGATTCAATTAAACTAACGGCATTAAAAACGCCACAAGCAATGAGGAGAATTCCTGTGAGCGATATCGAACAACGCGTTAAACAAGCGGTTGCTGAACAACTTGGTCTTAAAGCTGAAGAGATTAAAAACGAAGCATCTTTCATGGATGACTTAGGTGCAGACTCTCTGGACCTGGTTGAACTTGTAATGTCTTTCGAAAATGATTTCGACATCACAATTCCTGATGAAGATTCAAACGAAATTACAACTGTTCAATCTGCAATTGACTATGTGACTAAAAAACTTGGTTAATTAAAGATTTTTAGCAGATGCTAAGAAAAGCCACCCTTTTGGGTGGTTTTTTTATGGCCGGCCGAAATTACATAAGCTTACTTTTATCTAACCAAGCGCAACGCTCTCCTGTGTATTTTTTCGTTATAAAAAGAAAGCACGCAATTCCAAATGATTGATAAAAATCAATTGCATCAAATAAAAGCTGGAGAATAACAATGGGACTTTTTGATTTTGTAAAAGGTATTGGTAAGAAAAACACTGCCCCGGCAGAGCAACAACCGGCTGCACCAGCGGCCCCAGCAGAACCGTCTGCACAGGAAATGGCCAATAAATTATTAGGACATATTAAATCTTTAGGCTTACCAATTACGGGCCTTTCTGTGAACTACAATGGCAAGACCGATTTAGCCACGATTAAAGGGCAGGTACAAAGCCAGGCTGATCGTGAAAAAATTGTACTGGCGGTGGGAAATATTGATCATGTCGCGCAAGTGGATGATCAGATGACTGTGGCAACACCTGAACCAGAAAGTAAATTCTATACAGTTAAATCAGGCGATACCCTGTCTAAAATCTCAAAAGAATTTTATGGTGATGCCAATCAGTACAATAAAATCTTTGAAGCCAACCGTCCTTTGTTAAAAGATGCGGATGATATTTTCCCTGGACAGGTGTTACGTATTCCGGCTTAAAGATTCAGAATTTTTATAAAAAGACGCGTATCGCGTCTTTTTTGTTTTTTAATAATCTTCAAATACTTAAAAAGAATTAATGTAACTTTTTTTATTTATATTTATCTTGTTTGTAATTGTGTGTATTTGCTGTGTAATTTTCAACATTTTCAATACAATAAGTTAATTTATGTGATGTGATTAAAATAAATAAATAAAAGTAATGATAATTTTGCATTTGTTTGATTTAATTGATAATTATATCTCATTTTAAAAAAATAATTAAAACAAATGCTTATCACATTCTAAATTTTAGTTTTTAAATCCGAGTATTTTGATAAGAAATATTAATCAGTATGTTCTGAGTATAAACTCGATAAAAATGCCAACTCTTGCTAAGAAGAATAATTTCAAAACCTAACTTTACATAAAGATACGATCATAAAAAGGAAGAGGGTATGCCAAATATAGCGGTTACTTCGAAAGAGACACAGCAGTTATTGCTGTCTGCTGATACGAATACGGTTACTTTATCTGAAAACTCTGTTGTCAAGATTGATACAGCAATTGAGGATGTGGCGAGTATTACTCGAGAGGGAAATGCAGCAATAGTGAACCTGAAAAATGGCGAAAAGGTAGTGATCGAAAGCTATTTTGATGACCCATTAGATAGCCATCATATTGTTTTTGATAATGGAGAGCAGCTGTATTGGGCAGAGTTCGCAAATGCTGCTGGCGAGATCCTTCCTACAATTAAATATCATTTTATCGAAACGATTAGTCCACTGTTATACGCTGATACACTTGCTGCCCTGATGCCTTGGGTCACTGGAGCTGTAGCTGCAGGAGCGACTATTGCTGCGGTAGGTTCAGATTCTGATAGTGCATCATCAAATACACCAGTAGATTCTACAGCTGCAGAACAATTAGTGATTGCAGCAGAAGAGGCTCAACAGGCTGCAGAAGATCTATTAAATCAGGCGCAAGAAGATGGCTTGATTACCTCAGAAGAGCAAGCGCAGCTTCAAGATGCGGCAGATGCAGCAGCAGAAGCCAAAGATACTGCGCAAGATGCAGTCACAGCCTTGCCTGAAAGTGCAGATAAAGAAGAGTTGCAAGATCGTCTCGATGCCATCAATGATCCAATCACAGTACCGCCAGTGAATGATGCAGATGGTAACGGTATCGATGACGCATTCGAAGCAGCGGAAGCCCTGGTGACTGATGCTGAAAATGCACACCAGGCAGCAGAAGATGTAATTGCAGGTGCTCAAGAAGATGGCCTGATCAGCCCAGCAGAACAGCAAGCGATTCAAGATGCGGTGGATGCAGCAACTGAAGCTGAACAAACGGCACAAGACGCGGTGACTGCGTTACCAGAAAGTACAGACAAAGATGGTCTGCAAGATCGTCTGGATGCCTTGACGGATCTTGAAGTTCCAGCGGTGAATGACCAAGACGGCAATGGGATTGATGATGCGGTTGAGCAGGCAGTTGCAGATGCAGAAGCGGCGGTAGCAGCAGCGGAAGCGGCTTATGCCGAGGCCGAGCAAGCGATTGCCGATGCAGATACAGATGGCAATGGTCTCATCACACCAGCAGAGCAGGCAGTTGCCCAGGCTGCGATTGATGAAGCTGCCGAACTAAAAGCCATCGCCCAAAATGCAGTAAATGCCTTACCGGCAGAAGTACAAGCTGAGAAAGACGGGCTACAAGAACGCGTAGATGCCTTGACTGAATTGCTTGCCCCTGTGGTCACGGATGCAGATGGTGATGGTGTAATTGATGACTTAAACGGATTAATTGCCAGTGCAGAAGCTGCAGTAGCAGCAGCGGAAACGGCTTATGCCGAGGCCGAGCAAGCGATTGCTGATGCAGATACAGATGGCAATGGTCTCATCACACCAGCAGAGCAGGCAGTTGCCCAGGCTGCGATTGATGAAGCTGCCGAACTAAAAGCCATCGCACAAAATGCAGTAAATGCCTTACCGGCAGAAGTACAAG
>NZ_VOYR01000014.1:0-51251 GCF_013420185.1 Acinetobacter sp. YH01025
TTCTTCATAATCTCTTAATGATCTTTCCAACACCTCGTCAGTGCCAGAAGCTGGACTTAATAAACTTAACAACTCAGCACTTCGTGCTTCGTTCGTTTCCGTCTATCTCGTCGGTATGGGGTGCATTATAGGACAATTTCTTACACACGCAAGTGCTTTTAGCATCTTGTTTTATCGAGTGTTTCTTTTTTATGCACCAATATGGAGCATTTTTACCCGATCTTTGAAATAAACTTCTAATTTTAAAGCAGAAATATTTAATTTATATTTCTGCTTTTTATTTTCGTTAATTTTTTGCCGTTGCCGGTTTTATCTTCACACTCAGGATTTTCACCGGTTGAGCCGGAACATTCTGGTGCACACCAACATTGCGGGTCGGTACTTTGGCAATTTTATCGACCACATCCATCCCCTTGGTAACACGGCCAAACACAGCATAGCCAGCATTACGTGGACTTTTATTCAGGAAGTCGTTATCGACCAGATTAATAAAAAACTGGCTTTTGGCTGAATCAGGATGATTGGTTCGTGCCATCGCCAAAGTACCACGCTGATTGCTCAGGCCATTATAGGATTCATTTCTGACCGGTGGACGGGTATTTGGACGTTCCACCATGGCTGCATCCATACCGCCGCCCTGAATCATAAAGCCCGGAATGACGCGATGGAAAATAGTACCGGTATAAAAACTGCTGCTGACATATTTTTCAAAATTGGCTGCTGACAACGGCGCTTTGTCGTTAAACAGTTCAATTTCAATATTGCCCATGGAAGTTTTCATTTCAATCATTGAATTGGCAGCCCATGCAGAGGCACTAAAGGCAAGGCTGGCGGCCATAAGAACGCTACGTTTTAACATTTCTTTACGAATCCGTGGTTTGATGTTTTGCTTCACTTATATTAATTGTTCAGTATGAAGAAAACATTAGCTGTTCCTTTCAAATCCTGAGAATAAGATGAATAACAATATCCAGAACCAGATTTTTGCGCATCCGCCTTGGCGCTTACACGGCGATGCTTTTATTTTGAATTATTGGCTGAATCCTTTTTTCCTGAAAACAGCCAAACGTTTTCGGCTGGCTCCGTCTCCTTTAGGACGCATGGTCAATGTAATGCTGATCCGTTATCAGGATTCGCCAGTGGGTCCGTATGATGAACTGTTAATTATGGATCATCCTTTATTGTATAAGCATCGCTTGTCGACCATCCCCAAGATTTATGTCTCGACTCAGGCCTCTTTAGTGCATGGCCAGCAGTTATGGGGCATTCCGAAAGAGCTGGCCGAATTTGAATGGCTGGAAAAAGAAGGTCGCACCTATTGTATTGTGCGTCATCAGCAGCAAGAGATGTCAATTTGTCTGGAGCGGCCGAAAAACAGCACCTCGTTTTATATCAATAGTCACCATATTCCGGCTTCATTCTTATCCATTCAGCAGGCCTGGCAAGGCCAGCGCTACCAGTTTAGTCCGAAATTTCGCGGCCGTTTATCTAAACTCAAAACGGTGGAATGGCAAAATACCCAGGATATTTTTCCTGATTTTTCCCAGGCCCGACTATTACAAAGTTTTTATGTGCCGGAGTTTGATCTGTTATTCCCCGAAGCGCAGATTAAAACCAAAACCGCTGTTCCACGTGAAACCAGAAAAAATCTGAGTCGGCCTTTTTAAGTTACCCCTTTTAAAAGAAGCGTGGTCGATCCCAAAATTTTCTGAAATTCTTGCCCAGCTCGAGCGTGAGTTTTTTAGCACGGCGCGAAACCGGGGTTAAATTAATAAAACCATGGGTCTGGTCGGTATATTCCTTATATTGGACTTTGACCCCTTGCTGACGCAGCTTGTGCGCATAAATTTCCGCTTCATCGTGCAGCACATCATGCCCGGCCGTCACAATAAAGGTCGGCGGCAGTTTTCTTAAATTGCCGTAGGTTGGTGAAATCAGGGCATCATCCAGTGCCATATTGTGCTGTAACGCATAATACTCGGTGACGAAATCAATATCCTGCTCAGTCAGCACCAGACCATCTTTATAGGCAAAGAACGACGGATGACGGCTTTTAAAATCCACCACTGGATAAATCAGTAACTGGGCATGCGGTGCATAGGCGGTATTTTTACTACGCTGTGACACCACGGTAGCAATATTGGCACCAGCACTGTCACCCGCCACGGCAATACGGTTTTTCAGAATATTAAATTGACGGCGATGCTGATACACCCAAGCCAAAGCATCTTCACAGCACTGAATCAGCTGTGTCGGTGAAACCTCGGGGGTCAGTGGATAATCGACACTGACCACCTGCACCTGAGCGGCATGCGCCAATAGCCGGCAAACTTCATCATGGGTATCAAGATTGCCCACCACAAAACCACCACCATGATAAAACACAATCAACGGCAGTTTTTTATGCGGTGCAGGATGATAATAACGGGCTGAAATGGTGCCACTTTGCAGGCTTAAACGTAAATCTTCGACCCGTTTGACATAGGTCGGCTGTTTACGGATCGCCTTCATCTGAGTATCAAAAGCCTGACGCGATTGCGCCGGATTTTCGCCAATAAAACCGATACGCCCCTGCTTGATTTGGGCCGCCATCATGCATTTAATGAGGGGATCAAGTTGCGGATACTGATAAGGATAGCCCAAGGCGCGCGCCAGTGATTCCTGCGCCACACACGGTAAATGATCGAGTGTTCGCACCACCGTACCCTGAATGTTATCAATGATTTTTTGCAGTTTCTGTTGATACGCACTCATCTATCATCTTCCTTTTTTATTCATTCTTCACATTTTCTACATGATCAGTAGTTTAGTGACTATTTCGTTATAGAAGTCCAGTCATCGACATACATATTCAGAATTTATATACGCTAATCTTATTTCTATAAGGTGTCATTGACAATTTTGATGATACAGAGGGATTGATTTTGCTAATCCGGATAGAAAAAGGACGCTCACCATGTCTAGAAAACTCCTCTTGGTTTCCTGTGCGACCGTATTTTTAGCGGTCGGTTGTGTCGCGTTCCCTGAAGATGGCCACTACAATGGCCGCTATGATCACCGTTATGACCGGGATTACGACCGTAACTATGATTATCGCCGCATGACAGAACGTCAGCGTTGGGAATATGAACAACGTCAAAAACGCTTACAGCAACAACGCCAACGCGAAGCGCAGTGGGATCGACAAAAACGTGAACTGGAACGTAAACGTGCCGAACAAAGCCGTCAGCAGTTACAACGGGAACGCGAACGACGCGCCGAACTGAACCGTAAACGCCAGCAAGTCGAACGCAAACAGCAAGAGCAGCGTAAAAAACGGGTCGAAGAACAGCGTAAACGGATGGAAGAATATCGCAAACGGCAACGTGACCGTCGTGATTAATCCTGTATTTGACAGCGTGCGATGCACAGTTTAAAAACCCGAAAACCTGGCTTTCGGGTTTTTATTTTGCCGTATGCATTTATTTAAAAGCACTGGAATAGAAAAATAACAGCCTTCCATAATACTAGTGAAAATAGCATGGCCTTCCCTGGCCGGTTTTCGTTGAATATCCCTGTTGAGAAATTAAATCTTCCTCCCTGATTTAAATGATGGTCCTGTTTCATTTGAAATAGACAGCGTTGAATTTAGGGCTGTGGCTGTGCCTCGACTGCCGGTGCTTCCGACCCTGCTGGTGCAGCAGCGGCCGGGGCAGTGACTTCTGCGGCTACGCCCACTTCAGCCCCCGCTTCTACCGGCATGGTAGTCACCTGTACCGTTTCAGGTTGCTCCGGATTTTGTGCCACTTCTGGTGCCTGTGCCGTTTCATGACTGCTACAACCTACCACCGCCAGTCCAGCAAACAAGGCCACAGCCAATACACCCATTTTTTTCATCATTCGATCCTCATTCATTGAAAAATACAAAGTCCAACTTTGCGCTGGCTATACTTTCAAAATTTCAGCACTGGCTGGGCAGATAAAAAGTTAAATTTTTATATCCACCGGTACGAGTTATGCAGTTTTTTATAAACATGAAGATGCAGCTATTTTTACAGCCAATGGAAGGAATCAGCAGGATTAATCTGCTGTTTTTGTTATAGATTACAGCAATAAAAAAGAACGAAAGTGCAGAATTATTTTAGAGGAAGAAAACAGCGTGCTCTACACAACATACGGCTAGTTTTGCGAAAAGATAACAGTGTAAATGCGGCACTTTTAAATCTTTAGGGCAAAAAAAAGGCTTATCCAGAGGGCGGATAAGCCAGAAAACACATTTCAAGAAAATATCAAAAGAAACTACAGCGATAGAATCTGGGCGCAATCATACAAAGTTGACCTTGCCCTGTAAAATAGTATTTTTCACTCATTCTGATCGTTTTTATGTATAAAGAATAATCAACTTAAAAATTTTGTATAGACAACTCAACAGCATCTACAGAATTTATCCGGACTTAAAATTAAAATCATTTTCCCATAAATTGGGGTTTCAGCCTCGTAGTATCTTCCTGCACCCTCCCGGCTAAAAAGATCAAAAATTAAAAGAATGTATGTTTTTTCAGCAAATTTCTGCAGATTTAATGACTGGCACCGCTTGAATTTTTATCCCCTGCCCCGACTTCTTTAATAATTACGAAATTCATCACTCATGGCAGTTCAGAATGAACCAGTCAATACTGATGCCAGAAGGACTGTACATGTTTAAGAACCCATTTAAACGGAGTAAATCAATGGCAACCGAGCACAACCAAGACGCTCAAGATCTGCAACAAGAGCAAGTAGAACAAGATACTACCCAAACTCAAGCTGAAACCGAGCAGGCAGACGTTTCCGTTGAGTCTTTACAAGAACAGATTGCGCAGCTCGAAGGCGATTTAAAACTTGAAAAAGCGCGTACCGCCAATGCAGTGTATGAAGCGCAAAAGAGTGTCGAGCGTATTCAGCGTGAATCTGAAAAGCATAAAGAAGCAGTGCTGGAGAAATTTGCCAAAGAACTGCTCGATAGCGTAGATAACCTGGAACGTGCTATTGCCGCAGCTGGCGAAGAAAAAACCCCGCTGTCTGAAGGGGTGGAACTGACGCTGAAATCACTGCTGACGACTTTAGAGAAATTCGGCATTGTGGCGGTAGATACCGCGAACGGTTTCAATGCAGATTTACATCAGGCGGTGGGCATTGATCCGACAGCCAAAGCCAACGAAATTGGCAACGTACTGCAAAAAGGTTATAGCTTAAATGGCCGTTTATTGCGTCCTGCAATGGTTATGGTCGGCGCTTAAGCCTCATAAATTCGGGAGTTGGTGAAATTTTTTCATATTTTTAACTTGAAAAAAATTGAACGGCTCTCATATCGGATAACAAGTGTAAAGCACAATAAAATTTTTGAGGAAACATCCAAATGGCTAAAATCATTGGTATTGACTTAGGTACAACCAACTCATGTGTTGCGGTACTTGAAGGCGATAAAGTTAAAGTAATTGAAAACGCTGAAGGCGCGCGTACAACTCCATCTATTATTGCGTATAAAGATGGCGAAATCCTGGTCGGTCAGTCTGCGAAACGTCAAGCAGTAACTAACCCGAAAAACACATTGTTCGCAATCAAACGTCTGATCGGTCGTCGTTATGAAGACCAAGCAGTACAAAAAGATATCGGTCTGGTGCCATACAAAATCATCAAAGCAGACAATGGTGATGCTTGGGTTGAAGTTAACGACAAAAAATTAGCACCACAGCAAATCTCTGCAGAAGTTCTGAAAAAAATGAAGAAAACTGCGGAAGATTACCTCGGTGAAACTGTTACTGAAGCCGTTGTAACCGTTCCTGCATACTTCAACGATGCACAGCGTCAAGCGACTAAAGATGCCGGTAAAATTGCTGGTTTAGACGTTAAACGTATCATCAACGAACCTACTGCTGCGGCGTTAGCGTTCGGTATGGACAAGAAAGAAGGCGACCGTAAAGTTGCAGTCTATGACTTGGGTGGTGGTACTTTCGACGTATCCATCATTGAAATTGCGGATCTTGATGGCGACCAGCAAATCGAAGTATTGTCGACTAACGGTGATACATTCCTGGGTGGTGAAGACTTCGATAACGCATTGATCGATTACCTGGTTGAAGAGTTCAAGAAAGAACAAAACGTCAACCTGAAAAACGATCCACTTGCGTTACAACGTTTGAAAGAAGCGGCTGAAAAAGCAAAAATCGAGCTTTCTTCTTCAAATGCAACTGAAATCAACCTGCCATACATCACAGCTGATGCGACTGGTCCTAAACATTTGGTGATCAACGTAACACGTGCGAAATTAGAAGGTTTGGTTGCTGACCTAGTTGCGCGTACCATCGAACCTTGCCGTATTGCACTGAAAGATGCAGGTCTTTCGACTTCTGACATCTCTGACGTGATTTTGGTGGGTGGTCAGTCTCGTATGCCACTTGTACAACAAAAAGTACAAGAGTTCTTCGGTAAAGAGCCACGTAAAGACGTGAACCCTGACGAAGCTGTGGCAATGGGTGCGGCAATTCAAGGTGCGGTATTGTCTGGTGACAAGAACGACGTTCTTTTACTTGACGTAACACCGCTGACACTGGGTATTGAAACCATGGGCGGTGTGTTAACGCCAATCATCGAGAAAAACACCACGATTCCTGCGAAAAAATCGCAAGTGTTCTCTACCGCTGCGGACAACCAGCCTGCAGTAGACATTTCGGTGTACCAGGGTGAGCGTAAAATGGCTCAACAAAACAAATTGTTGGGTAACTTCCAGTTGGGTGACATCCCACCTGCGCCACGCGGTGTGCCACAAATTGAAGTATCGTTCGACATCAACGCGGATGGTATCTTGAAAGTGTCTGCTAAAGACAAGAGCACGGGTAAAGAGCAATCGATCCAGATTAAAGCAAACTCAGGTTTGTCTGATGCTGAAATCGAAGCGATGATCAAAGACGCTGAAGCGAATGCTGAAGAAGACCGTAAGTTTGAAGAACTGGCAAAAGCACGTAACGAAGCCGATGCCCTGGTTTCTTCTGCTCAAAAAGCAGTAAAAGATCTTGGCGAACAAGTGACTGCTGATGAGAAAACTGCGGTAGAAACAGCAGTTTCAGAACTTGAAGCAGCAACCAAAGAAAATGATGTTGACGCGATCAAGGCGAAAACTGAAGCGCTGCAAAACATCATCATGCCAATTACACAGCGTGCGTATGAAGCAGCTCAAGGCCAAGGCGCTGCGCAAGGTTTTGACCCGAATGCCTTCGGTGGCGATGCAGGTCAACAGCAAAAAGCGGACGATGGCGTTGTAGATGCTGAGTTCACTGAAGTGAAAGATGACAAAAAATAATTTGTCGCTTTAAACAAAAAGACCGCGCGTAAGCGCGGTTTTTTTTATATCTGCTTGAAAGCAAAAAAGACTTGTTTCATCTCTGCGGCTTTTTTAAGCTAGTTAGACACCCCATCTGGCCTACTCTGCTTTTGATCCTTTTCTCCTGCTATATAAAGGAAAGAAAATCGATCACACAGATGCGGATGTGCAGTTAATTATCCCCTCTCTACAGGAAGCCCAATCTGCGTGATGCGTCCCTTAATCCTGATTGTGTTACTGCTGTTTGCCGCCATGCTGTGGTATCAGAACCAGCAACATCCGCAGCTGCAGCACAACAGCCTGCTGACCCGGATTCAGGCACCTTTGGATACCCGGCTGCGTTACCGGATTGCCGAAGTGGACCCGCGCTTTGGTTTAAGTCATGCCGAGGTAGTGCAACTGGCACAACAGGCCACACAAATCTGGACAGAGGGTACTGGTCAGGACTATTTTGTCTATGATTCACAAGCGCGACTGGCAATCCGCCTGATTTATGATGAACGCCAACATGAATCGGAACAGCGTCGCCTGCAGATGGGCCAGATTGAGCAACAGCAGCAGCACTGGGAACGCCAGCAGGCCCAAGTGCAGGCAGTCAAACAGCAGATTCAGCAACTGAACCAGCAGCTGGCTTTTAAAAATGCCCAGTTACAGCAACAGCTGAATGCCTATAACCAGCAGGTGCAGCAGCTGAACCAGCAAGGCGGTGCATCAGCCATACAGCGCAGCTCTTTAAACCTGCAGCGTCAGCAACTCGAACAGCAAACCGCCAGTTTACAGGCTGAAATTCAACAGTTTAATGTGCGTATTGCAGGCTTGAACCAACAGATCGATGCCCTCAACCAGCTAAATCAGTCAATTGATGCTTCGGTGCAGCAATTTAACCAGCGCTTTCAGCCGCGTTTATTTGATAAAGGCAGTTTTGATGGCAAAACTATTCTCATCTATGAGTTTCAGTCAGCCGCCGACCTGCGTTTAACCTTGGCACATGAATTCGGTCACGCCTTGGGATTGGGGCATACCCATGATCCACATGCCCTGATGCATCCTCTCATGCAAGAGCAAAATCTGGATCATTTTCAACTAACTGCCGCCGATTTGGCGCTTTTACAGCAGCGTTAAATACATTTGATGCTTTTCATTACAAGTTAATCTAGAAAACCGGGGCTTTATCGCCAACAACACTGCCTTCTCTGGCTATTTCATGTTATTGTGAAAGCCGCAATTTCAACAGGAATGTTTGTGGAGATTAATGTGAGTTACTACCATATTTTGATTGAAGTAAATGACCACATCAGCACGATTGAACAAACGCGTGATATTGAACTGTTTGATATCGTCGATATTCAGCCGTATCTCTACTCTATTCTATTGCCATATTTTAATGAGCAGATGATTGAACTCGAAGAAGAAAATGTCGAGTTTGAAGATATCCTGCATTTAGAAATTAAACAGACCCTGTTGCCGGTCAATCACCTGATTGAAGAAGAACAAAAACTGCTGCCAAGCGACACCGATGTCACCATTACGGCCTATGAGGTGTTTAATAACCGTGATTTGAGTCAGGATGTAACCACGGTGATTTTTGATATTTTAGAAGCCGTGAAGATTGATACCTCAGATATTGAATAAACATCAGGGCGCCATAAGGCGCCCTTTTTATTGCATATTTATTTATTGCAGCATCATCAGTTTGGCATTTTCATTACGAAAAGCGCGTAACACCTGCTGTCCGGCACGCCCGGTGGGACTTAAGCCCAGGCGGATCTGTTCCTGACGAATCGCCTGACGGGTTTTATCACCAATCAGGCCATCTACCGCACCAATATCATGACCGCGATTTAATAAAAACTGCTGGATTTCACGACGTTCTGCGCGTGAAGTGCCCGGATCATCGGTAGGCCATGCCGTCACAAACGGGCCTTTGCCCTGTAAACGGTCGGATAAATGCGCAATGGCCAAGGCATAACTTTCCGCGGCGTTATAACTGTAAATGGCATCAAAGTTTTTAAACACCAGGAAAGCCGGGCCATTGCCGCCTGCCGGTGTCAGCAAACCGGCCTGACTGCTGCCTGAAAGATTGCCCTGAATCAAGGCACTGCCATCGGCTCGTACTAGCCCACGATTGACCCAGCTGCTTAAGGATTTTTTATTGCGGCGCCCTTCTCCACTGACTGACATGCCTGCGGGCAATTTCACTTCAAAGCCCCACGGCTGTCCGCTTTGCCAGCCACGTTTTTTCAGGAAATTGGCGGTTGATGCCAAGGCATCGGTGGTGCTTGATACCAGATCACGGCGGCCATCACCATCAAAATCCACTGCCAGTTCTTCATAGGTCGATGGCATAAACTGGGTATGACCAAATGCCCCGGCCCATGAGCCTCTGAGCTGATCTTCACGCACATCGCCGCGTTGTAAAATACGCATGGCGGCAAAGAATTCGCCGCGGAAATAACTCTGACGACGGCCTTCACAGCTTAAAGTACCTAAGGCCTGCAATAACGGATAACGGCCAGAAATATCACCAAAATTACTTTCTACACCCCATACCGCGACCACGGTTTCTGGCGGTACACCATAAGCTGCTGCAACCCGGTTCAGCACCTCACGGTGCTCGGCCAGTTTTTGCTGGCCCAGTTGTACGCGTTCTTCATCGACCAGACCAGACAGATAATCCCAGATTGGCGTCGAAAATTCTGGCTGATAATTCAGGCGTTCAATCACGGAATAATCTGGCGTTAAATTTTGGGTATAGCGGTCATAAGTACTGCCACTGACGCCCTTGGCCATAGCCTGGCCGCGTAAATTGGCCAGACAGACCTGGAAATTATTTTGAGGCTGGATGGTACTTGGCACCGGCGCCGTAGTGGTGACCGGCTGACCATTAATAATCAGTTCTGCATGTAGCTGAGATGCAGCCAATGCCAAAGATCCGAAAACAAAAGCAAAGCGATGCATACTATCCCTTATGTCATTTGAATTTAAAACTGGTTTTACCATAACAGCTGGGCCATAAAATGACAGGGTAAAAACGTAAATTTAAATTTATTTTGCTTCATTTTAAATTCATATTTCAGTTTTGAATTTAAAAAATTTTATCCACAGGTCTAATCTTAGGTATTTTTAAATTCAAATCTCGGTTTTCTTATTTTTAAATTTAAATTCGTTGTTTTAAATTCATTTTTTCGAACTTTAACCAATAAAGTTATCCACACCTGCAAAACAGCGCTGGTTTTAAATTTAAATCATCATTTTTAAATTTATTTCAGGAAAACTTATCCACAAAACCCATCCACCGGACCGTAAATCTGTACTCTTTAAATTTAAATTGCAGTTTTTGAATTTATTTCGCAGGTTTTAAATTCAAATTTTAAATTTAAAACTACAAACAGATTTGAATTCATAATTTTGAATTTAAAGTTCAGCGGATATTTTAAATTCAAACTGCATATTCAGATTTAAATTTAAAATAAAATCTGTGTTTGAATTCATTTTTAATTTTTTCAGATGCTCTGTATTTATGTTTGTTTTTTAGCCATTTATAGTTATAAAAGATCTGGACTGAAGCAATCAAGCCTGTTGTTGAACCAGCCGACCAATGGCAGCTGGCGAAAAAGAGCGCAATCTTGCCCGAATTTCTGGTATAAAAAAAGCGGCCCGCTGAGGGACCGCTGTTTTCATAAACGAATCTGCAGTTAAATGCTCATATCTTCACTCAAGGCCAGCGGATTTGGCAAAATTTTCGCCAGCTGACGGCAGAGTGACGTCAGTTCGCGACTGTCGTTTGGCATTAGGGTAATATGCCCGATTTTACGGCCTTCGCGTTCAGTTTTATTGTACAAATGCAGATGTGCACCATTTAACGCCAACACATCTTCCGACTTTGGATGCTGACCAATAATATTCACCATCACCGTTGGGCGCACCACCTCAGTCGAACCGAGCGGCAAACCAGCCACTGCACGGACATGGTTTTCAAACTGTGAACAGACTGCGCCTTCAATCGACCAGTGCCCTGAATTATGCACGCGTGGCGCCATTTCATTGGCATACAGGCCTTTTTCAGTCACAAACAGCTCCAGTGTCAACACACCGACATAGTTGAGATGATTCAGCAGACGTGTAATGTAGTCTTGCGCCACTGGCTGTAAATCAGCACTGTTCGGTGCCGGTACAATCGAGTGCGACAAGATCCCATGATGGTGGTGGTTTTCAGCCAATGGCCAGGTTTTGACATCGCCATTTTGGCCACGTACTGCAATAATTGATACTTCACGCGAGAAGGTGACAAAACTTTCTGCAATCAGTGAGCCGGCAGGGCCAAGTTCTGCCCAGGCCTGATCAATCTGATCGGCGCTACGCAGCACAAACTGGCCTTTACCATCATAACCGCCAGTCGCGGTTTTCAGTACAATCGGCAGACCTAATTCAGCCACCGCCGCCTGTAAACTGTCCAGCGAATCAACCGCCTTATACGGCGCCACCGGAATCTGCAGCGCATCAAATAGAGCTTTTTCCTGCAGACGGTTTTGCGCAATCGCCAGTGCCTGACGCGGCGGATGCAACGCTTTACTTTGGGTCAAGACATCAACATCGGCCAGCGGGGTATTTTCAAATTCCAGGCTAAATACATCTGCACTCTGGATAAAATCCTGCAAACCGTGTTCAGCTGCGCTTGAATAGACCGTACCTAAAGCTGCAGAAGGGCAATCTGCACTGGCTTCAAAGAAAGTACATTGAATATTGAGTGGTAACGCGGCTTGCGCCATCATGCGGCCAAGCTGCCCACCGCCAAAAATACCAATGGTTTTATTCATAAGGAATGTCCCGTATTACGCCTGACCCGGAATATTGTTGCTGGCCACTTTATCGGTTTGCGCTGCACGGAAATCAGCGACATTTTTCGCAATCTCTGGACGCGTTAAACCCAGAATCTGGGCAGCCATAATGGCAGCATTGGTGGCACCGGCCGGACCAATTGCCAAGGTACCCACCGCAATTCCGGCCGGCATTTGTACAATCGACAGCAGTGAATCGACACCATTTAAAATAGAAGATTTAACCGGCACACCCAGCACTGGAAGATCAGTCTTGGCTGCGCACATGCCCGGTAAATGGGCAGCGCCACCCGCACCGGCAATAATCACCTGAATACCACGATCACGCGCAGTTTCGGCATATTCGAATAAACGGTCTGGGGTACGGTGCGCAGAAACCACTTCCGCTTCAAATGGGACACCAAGCTGCTTGAGCATATTGGCAGTGTGTTCGAGAGTTGCCCAATCAGATTGAGAACCCATAATAATTCCAACGAGAGGAGCGTCTTGTGCTGCGGCCGCATTCATTGCTAATGTTCCAGAGACTAAGTGAAAAAAGATAAATCTCGACGAGAGCCAAGCTTTAATGAATAAGCTCCGTATTATAGACTGAAAAACCGGCTGGCTAAAGTTCGGCGCAAGAATAAAGATTAAAATTATCTGTTTGTAAAACTGAAGAAAATACAATGATGGCAATAGGCCAAAAATACAAAAAGAGGACATACAGCGGTGAAAAAAACGCTATAACTATCAAGATAAAGCTTTTTGTAATGAATAACTTAAGATTAGATTAAAGATATTTTCAGGGCAGTTTCCATGTGGTTCAAACTTAAAATCTGGCTACAAAACCCTTCAGAAAACTTATGGCTGATGCCGGCGCTGGGTGCCATCTTTGCGACATTTTTTTCATTATTTGCCATCGCCAGCCAGTATTTTATTCCGGCCAGTACGGTACCGAATATCAGCATCGACACCTTGGGCAGCTTGCTGGATATTATTGCATCCAGCATGCTGGCAGTGACGACCTTCTCATTGTCGATTATGGTGGCAGCTTTTGCTTCGGCTTCAAGCAGCGGCACACCACGTGCCTATAGCTTGATGATGAGCGATGACAACACCCGGCTGGCCATTTCCAGTTTTATTTCCGCTTTTATTTATGCAGTGATTGCCAAAATTGCCCTGGGGCTGGAGTACTACGGTCCATCCGGACGTTTTGTGCTGTTTATCAGTACCATTCTGGTGCTGATGTACCTGATTTATACCCTGATTCACTGGGTACAAACCCTGTCCAAACTCGGCAATTTAACCACCACCATCGACAAGATTGAAACTGCAGCCAAAAAGGCCTTGGGCCAGTTCCGGCATCAACCGGATTTGGGGGCAACAGGGCATAAGCCTGCCTTTGCGCCCAGCTTTTGCGTCTATAGCAGCACAACCGGTTATTTTAACCATGTCGATCTGGCCGGACTGGAGCAGATTGCCGCGCAGCAGCAACTGCATTTACATCTGCCATCTATGCCGGGCAAATTTTTAGATCCGATGACTGCGCTGGTCGAGGTCTATAGCCCGCAGGCGCTGTCCGAAGAACAGCAACAGCAGATCCGCAATCAGATTCTGCAGCATCTGATTATTGAAACCAATCGCAGTTTTCTACAGGATCCGCGTTTTTGTCTGCTGGTGATGAGTGAGGTCGGGCAAAAAGCCATGTCGAGT
This sequence comes from Acinetobacter sp. YH01025, assembly GCF_013420185.1. Classification (NCBI taxonomy): domain Bacteria; kingdom Pseudomonadati; phylum Pseudomonadota; class Gammaproteobacteria; order Moraxellales; family Moraxellaceae; genus Acinetobacter; species Acinetobacter sp. YH01025. The sequence continues at coordinate 13,870 of NZ_VOYR01000014.1, forward strand.
GCAATTAATGATGTCGGGTCCGGCATTAGCGCGCTGAATGCGCTGACCCGGATTCTGATTGACAGTCGCCCGGACCCGGAGGCGACGCGCTGTGATTATCCGCATCTCAGTATTGAGTGCTTTGATCTGCAAGACCTGATTTATGGCAGCTTTATGCCGCTGGCCCGCGATTGTGCCCAGAATCTGGAGTTAAATCAGCGCCTGCTGAAATGCCTGTCGATGATTGAGCAGAATGTACCGGAACCGGAACTCAGACAGGCGGCCACGCAGATGGCGATGCAGGTGCTACAACGCTGTTTACATCACTTTGATTTCGCACCAGAACGGGCGCTGATTCAAGCAGATTTCGCCGCACTTTTTCCACATCTGCCACAACCGGAATAACTTTAGCTACTGCGAAAAACGAAGTAAACACAACCGAGTAGGCACAGACCAGCCCAGAGATAATCCAGTTTAAACGGCTGCTTGAACAGATACAGCATAAACGGCACAAAGACCAGCAGGGTCACCACTTCCTGGGTAATTTTCATTTGCCCAAGTGACCAGCCATGCTGGGCCAGTAAGCGCGTGGCCGGAATCATAAAGGCGTATTCGAGCAGGGCAATCATCCAGCCAAACAAAATGGCCTGCCACAGCGGCGCGCCATGCAAAAATTTCAGATGTCCATACCAGGCCAAAGTCATAAAACAGTTGGAAATAATTAACAGCAGTAAAGGGAAGGACATAGGCGGCAGTATCCAGAAAATGTCAGCCTATTGTACGGTTTCAGGCCAAAAAAGCAGTGCAGCCGTGCGGATTTTTTCACGGTCAGCATCCGCCTGGAAAATGCCTGATTTTTTCGGATTCCAGTCAACGAATCCCTACAAGAATGACTATCTTTTCCGAAACAGCCTTGCTATCGTTGCTGACAATTCAATACATCATGACCAGGCCATCAACAAGAATGGTACGGTCCTACACGCAGTGGAGTAACAGCGGATGCATCTGCATATTTTGGGTATTTGTGGCACTTTTATGGGCTCTCTGGCCTTGTTGGCGCGTGATCTGGGACATACCGTGACCGGTTCCGACCAGAATGTTTATCCGCCGATGTCGACCCAACTGGAAAATGCAGGCATTACCTTAATGCAGGGCTATGACCGCAGCCATTTACAGCCGCATCCGGACTTAGTAATTGTCGGTAATGCCATGAAACGTGGTATTGATGCGGTGGAATATATGCTCAATGCCGGTCTGCCTTATGTTTCAGGTCCACAATTCCTGGCCGATCATGTGCTGCAAGGCAAGCATGTTCTGGGCGTGGCCGGCACCCATGGTAAAACCACCACCACCACCATGCTGGCCTGGGTGCTGGATCAGGCCGGTCTGGAACCGGGCTTTTTGATTGGCGGTGTTCCGCTTGGCTTTAAAGAAAGCGCGCGTTTAGGTGGTGGCAAATACTTCTGTGTTGAAGCCGATGAATACGATTCTGCTTTCTTCGACAAGCGCTCCAAGTTCGTGCATTACCATCCGAAAACTGCCATTTTAAATAACCTTGAATTTGACCATGCCGATATCTTTGATGATCTGGCGGCGATTCAAAAACAGTTCCATCATCTGGTGCGTACCATTCCAAGTGAAGGCTGCATTATTGCACCGGTTACCGAAACCCATATTGATGAAGTGCTGGAAATGGGCTGCTGGACACCGGTGGTCCGCACCTCACTGACTGCACATGCCCAGGCCGCGCTATCTGCCGAGCAGTTACAGGCCGATGGCTCACACTTTAAAGTGCTGCAAGATGGTGTGGTTCAGGGCGAAGTCTGCTGGAACATGACCGGCCAGCATTCAGTGGCCAATGCCCTGGCAACCATTGCCGCGGCGGCGCATGTTGGTGTATCGATTGAAACGGCCTGTGCGGCCTTGTCCAATTTCGGCGGGGTAAAACGCCGTATGGAACTGCTCGATACCGTACGCGGCATTGAGGTCTATGATGACTTTGCCCATCATCCGACGGCAATTGACACCACCCTGGAAGGCGCGCGCAAACGTTTAGGTGAACGTAAACTGTGGGCGATTATTGAGCCTCGTTCCAATACCATGCGTATGGGCAGCCATAAAGATGGACTGGCACATTCAGCGCGTCTGGCCGATGAAGTAATCTGGTATCAACCGGAAGGACTGGACTGGGATTTACAACCGGTGGTGGCTGCGGCACCAAACAAGGCCAAAATTGCCCGGACGCTGGATGACATTATTCATACCGTCAGCCAGGAAGCAGGCGAGGGCGATGCGGTGGTGATCATGTCTAATGGCGGTTTTGGTGGTCTGCACCAGAAATTATTAAGCGCATTAAAATCGGCTTAAGCACGTTTATTGACCTGAAACATCATTCAACGGGGCTGTAGTTAGAATACTGCAGCCCTGTTTTATTGTCATACAATTCAATAGATTAAAATAAATATACAAATATCTGAATAAAAACGGTTTTTTAGAGATGAACTTGTCATCAACTCCTGTTAAGTTAGAACGATCACATCCTGTGCTATAACGGTTCCTGATGAGGTGAAAAGGCGCAGGCTGTCCCACAATAAGCACAACAAGAGGATGACCACCATGTCCCAGACAATGCAAGCCATGGTTTATCATGGCGCCAATGATATCCGTTTTGAACAGCGTCCACGTCCCCAGATTCTGCAACCCACTGATGCCATCATCCGCGTGACCAAGTCAACGATTTGCGGTACCGACCTTGGCATCTGGAAAGGCAAAAACCCGGAAATTGAAAGCACCGCAATCGAAAAAACCGGCCAGTTTGATGGCCGTATTCTCGGCCATGAAGGCATCGGGATTGTTGAAGAGGTCGGTACGGCAGTCAAAAATTTCAAACCGGGCGACCGGGTGATTATTTCCTGCGTCAGCCGCTGCGGTACCTGTGAAAACTGCCAGAAACAGCTCTATGCACACTGCCGCAATGAAGGCGGCTGGATCATGGGTTATATGATTGACGGCACCCATGCCGAATATGTACGCACCCCATTTGCTGATACCTCGCTGTATCCGCTGCCAGAAGGACTGAATGAAGAGGTCGCGGTATTTTTATCAGATGTGTTGCCGACTTCGCATGAAATTGGCGTGCAATATGGCAATGTCAAACCCGGCGATACCATTGCCATTATTGGTACCGGCCCGATTGGGATGGGCTGTCTGCTGACTGCACAATTCTATTCACCGGCACAGATTATTGCGGTGGACATGGATGATAACCGGCTAGCCATGGCCAAAGAACTTGGCGCGACCCACACCATTAACTCGGCCAAAGAAGATGCCATTCAGCGTATTCTGGAAATTACCGATGGCCGCGGGGTCGATTGCGCCATGGAAGCCGTGGGGGTAGAAGCCACCTGGAATATTTGCCAGCATGTCGTCAAAGAGGGTGGTCATCTGGCCAACGTCGGAGTACACGGCAAATCGGTGAATTTCGAGTTAAATAAACTCTGGATTAAAAACCTGACCATTACCACCGGTCTGGTCAATGCCAATACCACCGGCATGCTGCTCAAAAGCTGCTGTGCCGGCAAGCTGCCGATGGAACGTCTGGCCACCCATCATTTTAAATTTGACCAGTTTGAAAAGGCTTATGAGGTATTTAAACACGCCTCAGATGAAAAAGCCCTGAAAGTGATCATTGATTACAGCTAAGGTCTTTATCGGCAATCAAAAACCACGAGTTCATGCTCGTGGTTTTTATATATTGGCTGCCCCTCCAAAGTCGGCGGCGGGTTCAAGTGCCAGATTTAAGCGGCGACATCAGCCAGGCTGGGCTCGCGTCGAAACATGACTTCAACATAAGAACAGACCGGTACAATCTTGAGCTGTTTTTCCCGGGCAAACTCGACCAGCACATCCAGTAATTGGCGGGCAATGCCTTGGCCACGCAATGAATCATCTACCCAGGTATGGTCGGCGACAATTTTATGCGTGTCTTGCCATTGATAGGTAATTTCAGCAATCCGCTGTCCATCCCGTTCAATAAAAAATGCGCCGCCACGTTTTGCCTCTTGATGTTGAATATCCATTGCTGTCCTGCCTTAAAGTTTATGTGTCACCGGATGAATTAGGGTTGAAGTACATCCTGAATCGACGGGTCTTTTTCAAAAGCCGCTTTGGCATAAGGGCAGAGCGGTATAATCTTGATCTGCTGTTCGCGGGCATAATTGACCGCAGCTTCAACTAAGTGACGTCCCACACCCTGACCACGTAACTGTTCACTGACCGTGGTATGGTCAATAATGATTTTATCTTCGCCAGCACGTGAATAGGTCATCTCAGCCAGACGCTCGCCATTGGCTTCAACAAAAAAGGCCCCTTTGCTGTCATTGTTTTCGTGTTGCACCATCATTTTTATCATATCCTCCCATCTGAATTTTGAGTATCTGCTTTCTGCAGAAAAAAATATAGCATCTGATCTGTAATCTAACATTTTCACTGCATGTTGAAACAATTGCATACAGTCGCTTTTTTCTTGACGAGGAATACACTGTAGCACGCGCTCATTTACATTCGGCCATTTGCACTTTACTTAAAAATATGCAATTCTCTGTCGACTTTGGGGCATTCCCCCAACACAGAATTGTTGAACAAGGGGAGTAGCCTCCTCCAAGCGTTAAAACCCAGATGAAACTCACTGGTTTTAACGTGTCAGACTATCGTCATTACACTTTGCAAAAAGTCGGTATCTGAGCATTGAATCTGCATCAGGCAGGGCAATGTAGGCAAGACCTTGATCACGTTGTTATGGATGTTTTTATTTCATCTGGCAACGGGTCAAGGTTTTTTTATGGCCAATTGTCGGATGTGGAGATTGTATGGAATCTATCGGCAATATCTGGCTGTATCTGGCCTTTTTTGCGATTGTTATGGTCATGCTCGCCATCGACTTTCTGGGCTTTAAACAAAAAGAAGGCCAGACCGTTCAGGTGCGTACCGCCGCTTACTGGAGTATCGCCTGGGTCAGCGTGGCCATGCTGTTTGGTGGTGGCCTATGGCTGTATCTGAAACAGACCGCCGGACTGGATGTCGCCAATACCAAGGTGATGGAATATCTGGCCGGTTATTTACTGGAAAAATCACTGGCCATTGATAACGTCTTTGTCTGGCTGATGATTTTTGCTGCCTTTGCCATTCCACCAGCGTTACAACGTAAAATCCTGCTGTATGGCGTTTTGGGCGCTATTGTGCTGCGTACCATCTTTATTTTTATTGGCGCCTGGTTTGTGCAGGAATTCTCCTGGATTCTGTATCTGTTCGGTGCCTTCCTGGTCTATACCGGCTTTAAATTCCTGCGTGGACAGGACGATGAAGACAGCAATATCGAAGATATGGCGATCCTGAAATGGTTACGCAAACATATGCGGATTACCCCGCAGCTGGAAGGCAGCCGCTTCTTTGTACGTAAAGAGGGCTTACTCTGGGCCACGCCACTCTTTCTAGTGCTGATTCTGGTTGAAGCCTCCGATGTGATTTTTGCGGTGGATTCAATTCCTGCGATTTTTGCTGTGACCAGTGATCCCTTTATTGTCTTGACCGCCAACCTGATGGCGATTTTAGGCTTACGCGCCATGTTCTTCCTGCTGGCCGGTGCAGCCACCAAAATGCATTATCTGCCGTATGGGCTGGGAATTATTCTGGTGTTCATTGGCTTCAAGATGCTGATGCTGGATGTGTTCCATATGCCAATCTGGATTTCCCTAAGCTTTATTGTGATTGTGCTGGCAATTACTGCCTGGCTGTCGATTCGCCACAGTCGCAAGCATCATGAAACCACGCTCTAAAGTGGCCTGATTGATCAAAAAGCCCGTTGCATACGGGCTTTTTTTATTTTCCATATTCAGGGATTACTCTTAAATATCAGTGTATAAGTACTAGATTTAACTGAATATTTTAGAGTTGACCCAGTGGACATCTTGTATTTCACCCAAACTGGCAACAGTTTTGCATGACACCCAATGTCTGTGACTGAATGTTGGATTTTCCATACAGGGCAGCGCTTTTCAGCTACAATCAACCGAAAAAATTAAACAAGTGCAGGTTTTTCATGTCTTCTGTCATTGCAACGACGGCAATTCGCGGCCGCTTCCTCGATATTCAGAATACAGTTGCCCAAGCGCGTGATATTCACGACCAAGTGCGCTATGTAGAAGATGGTTTATTAATTACCCAACACGGGAAAATTCACTGGTTTGGTCCCTGGGAAGAGGGGCAGGTGCATATTCCGGCCGGTGTTTCGGTGCAGCATTATCCCGATCAGCTGATTATACCCGGCTTCATTGATACCCATATTCATTTCCCGCAAACCGAAATGGTTGGCGCCTATGGCACCCAGCTGCTGGAATGGCTAAATACCTATACCTTTCCAACCGAAATGCAGTTTGCTGATAAAAGCTATGCTGACAAGATTGCTGCATTTTTTGTGCAGGAACTGCTGAAAAATGGCACCACCACGGCACTGGTGTTCTGTACCGTGCATCCTGAATCTGTCGATGCCCTTTTTGAAGCCGCAGAACAGCACCAGATGCGCCTGATTGCTGGTAAAGTGCTGATGGACCGTCATGCACCCGAGGAACTCTGTGACACGCCAGAACGCGCCTATCAGGAATCTAAAGCACTGATTGAAAAGTGGCATGGAAAAGGCCGTAATTTATATGCGATTACCCCGCGTTTTGCACCGACCTCAACGCCGGCACAACTGGAAAAAGCGCAGCAGCTGAAAGCTGAATATCCGGATGTGTATTTACATACCCATTTAAGTGAAAACAAAAATGAAATTGCCTGGGTCAAAAGCCTGTTCCCGGAGCAAAAAGGCTATTTAGATGTCTATCATCATTATGGGTTGACCGGTTCACGTTCGGTATTTGCACATTGTGTGCATCTGGAAGAGCAGGAGTGGGACTGTATGCACCAGACCGATTCCGCGATTGCCTTTTGTCCGACCTCCAACCTGTTCCTGGGCAGTGGCCTGTTCCCGATTCATCAGACCTGGCAGAAACAGGTCAAAATGGGCCTGGGCACCGACATCGGGGCAGGGACCTCGTTTAGCCAGCTGCGCACCATTAGCGAAGCCTATAAAGTCCAGCAGCTACTTGAGCAAAACCTGTCGGCCTATGAAGCGCTGTATCATGCCACTTTAGGCGGTGCCAAAGCACTGGATCTGGATGAAAAGCTCGGCAATTTCAATATCGGTAAAGAAGCGGACTTTATTGTGCTGGATTTAAACGCCACCGCCTTGCAGACCCTGCGCCAGCAGCACAGCAAAGGCCTGGAAGACAGCCTGTTTGCGCTCATGACCATGGGCGATGAACGGAATATTCAGGCCACCTATATTTATGGACAATGTGCCTATGTCCGCGACTAAACCTATACGCCGGGCGCAACCGAAATGGCGGGTGGCGCTCACGCTGATTGGTCTGGCCTTATTGCTGAAAAGAGACCACCCGGTCAAAAATGCTGTTTTTTTAGACAGCAAAGAGGATGCATCTGACCGCAAGATGTATTAAAATTAAGGCATATTTTGGGGTGTTGCAGGTCAACACCTTTTTTATTTTTTGCTCTTTTAGGGATCTACCCATGACCGTTGATATGAAAGTATTGATTTCTGCTGAAGAAATTCATGCGAAAGTTCAAGAACTTGGTAAACAGATTAATGCGCATTATGCCAATAGCGACAAGGAGCTGGTGTTAATCGGTTTACTGCGCGGTTCTGTGCTGTTTATGGCCGATTTATGCCGGACCATTGAAAAACCGCATGAACTGGACTTTATGACCGTTTCAAGTTATGGCGGCAGTACTGTGTCTTCGCGTGATGTAAAAATCCTGAAAGACCTCGACGGCGAAATTCGTGGCAAAGATGTGCTGGTGGTAGAAGATATTATCGACTCTGGCAATACCCTGAGCAAAGTACTGGAAATTCTACAAACCCGTGAACCAAATTCGATTGAGCTGTGTACCTTGGTCAGCAAACCGTCACGCCGTGAAATTGAACTGGAAGTTAAATTCCTGGGCTTTGAAGTAGAAGACAAATTTATTGTCGGTTATGGCCTCGACTATGACCAGAAATATCGCCATATCCCGTTTATTGGTGAAATCGGTCTGTAAGCAACCGCAAAAGAAAGTGGCGTTCAGCCACTTTTTTTACGACAAAGCGGACAAAAAAACTACAATCTGTAGCAGGACTCTACTGTTTGTCCTCTCAAAAATCCTGAAAAATAAATCAAATAGCAACAACTCAACTTGATAAACCATAACAAGAAGGAGACAGGAGATGTGGACACTTATTGTGGCTATCGTGATTGGTTTTATTGCAGGTCTTATTGCCCGTGCCATCCATCCAGGTGATGATAAAGCAGGCTTTATTATGACCACCTTACTCGGGATCGCCGGTTCACTGTTGGCCACTTACGGCGGTCGCTTCCTCGGTCTGTATGATGAAAACTCAGCTGCCGGCTTTATTGCCTCGGTGATTGGTGCGCTGATTATTCTGTTTATCTATAACATGATTTCCAAACGCTCACATCGCGTTTAAATCAATAAAAAAGCACCGTTCATTCGCCGGTGCTTTTTTATGGTCTAAAATCTGACTTTTAACAATCTGAGCTTAGAGTCCAAATTCCTTGAAAATCTGCTCGATCTGCGCAGCAGGGTAGGCGCCCATCACCTTAAAACCATTCGAGAAAATAATGGCCGGTGTGCCGTTTAATCCCAGGCTTTGCGCCAGTTTCAGATTACGCTGAATCGGATTGGCACAGGACTGGCTCGTGCGCGGGCTAAGACCTTTGGCAATCAGGTCTTCCCAGGCCTGGGCCGGATTGGCTTCACAATACACCTGCTGCGAAGGGCGTACCGATTGTGCCTTTAACGGTAAAATAAAGGTGTAAATGGTGACATCATTGAGTTTTTTCAGCTCTACTTCCAGCTGTTTGCAATACGGGCAATTTGGGTCAGAAAAGATGGCCAGCTGACGTTTACCCGTCCCTCGAACCGTTTTTAAGGCATCTTGCAGCGGCAGTTTTTTCCAGTCGATGCTGTTTTGTTGCACCAGCAGCGCTTTGGTCAAATTCTGCTGGTCGCTTAAACGGATCATGGAACCGGCCAAAATATGCTTGGCATCTTCATTCAGATAGACCACCTGACCCTGCATTGAACCACTATAAATCCCGCGCATTTCGGTGGCCTGAATATTCTGGATGTCCAGTTTTGGATGTTGCTGCTTTAAATTGGCTTTGACCGTGTCGACATTGGCCAGTGCCAGCGTTGAGCTCATCGCGAGCGCTGCCAGCAAGAATGCATGTTTGAACATAGTGAAATCTTGTCTTTATCAATCCTTGCCCGATTCTAATCTTAAATCGGGGCAAAGATTTAACTTTCATCAGAGAAATTTACCGAATCACTACAGCATCGACAATGGCGTTTCACGTGGAACATAAACCGGATGAATCGAGTTAATTTCAATTGAGACATGCACAATTTCCTCATGCACTGACAGGGCCGTGCGGATTTGATCGGCATTTAATTCATCTTCAGTTTCTACGGCCAGAATACAGGAAAACTTGTCACGACCGACTTTCCAGACATGCAGATCGGTGATATTGACCATTCCTGGCAGCTCGGCAATCACCTCGCGAATTTCTTCCACCACCGGATGATCCATTTCGGCATCCAGCAAGGTGCGTCCAGTTTCCTGAATCAGGCCCCAGGCCCAGCGCGCCACCAGAATCGAACCCACAATACCCAGTACCGCATCAAGAAAATCCCAGCCCCAGAACTTGCCGGCAATTAAGGCTACAATCGCAAAAATGGAGGTCACAGCATCGGCCACCACATGCATAAACGCAGCTTTCTGGTTTAAATCATGTGCTCCAGCTGTATGTACATGCGCATGTCCATGCCCCGACTCATGGTGATGGTGATGGTGATGGTGATGGTGATGGTGGTGACCATCATCATGCAGTAACCAGGCACAAATCAAGTTGACCAATAGGCCTAAAATCGCAATGGGAATGGCTTCGTTATAATGAATATTAACCGGGAAAAATAAGCGTTCTACCGAATGAAGCGCCATAAAACCGGCCACTACCAGCAATAAAATCGCACTACTATAACCGGCCAGAATCTCAATTTTCCAGGTACCAAAGCTAAAACGGGCATCCTGGGCATAATGACGCGCCGCCCGATAAGCCACATAGGCCAGCCCCAAAGCCAGCATATGCGAGCTCATATGCCAGCCATCGGCCAGAAGTGCCATCGAGTTAAAAATCCAGCCGCCAATAATCTCTAAAAGCATCATGACACCGGTTAATATCGCAGCATATAATATACGCTTCTGGGCCAGTGGATTGCCTTCATCAAACTGATGGTGATGGGTACGGTGAGAAACATGATTTTGCATGGGGAGAATCGTCCAATATACTCCCCCATAGTATATTTGAAATTAAGGTGAAGTGTGGGCCATTTACATACAGATAAAAAAGTTTTAAATCGCATCAAGCGTTTACAAGGTCAGATCAGTGCGGTGGAACAGTCCATCCATGATCCGGAAAAAAGCTGTATCGAAGTATTACAGCAGGTGGCTGCGATTAAAGGCGCGGTTAACGGGCTGATGAATGAGCTGATTGAATCGCATTTGCGCCATCATGTCATTGGCGATGAGGTCGAGGTCAATGAAGTCGAACTGGATGAATTTTTAAAATTGTTAAAACGCTATACCTAAGCCCATCTTTCGATTGACCCACAAAATTCCTGCCTTTACACTGAAACGATCTTTTCTCATATCATGATACCTGAGCCAAAAAGCTGAGGTATTTTTTTATTCTCTCATGTCAAACGCTCAATCGTGGCAGCCGTTTTTAATGGTCAGCCTGGCGCTGTGTATTGGTACCGTTGGAACCGCACTGGCCAGCCCTTTATATCCCCTGTATCAGGAGCTGTGGCAGCTGCTGCCGAGTCATATTACCTATCTGTTTGTAGCCTATATGTTCGGTTGTCTGGCCACTTTACTGTTTCTGGGGCGAACCAGTAACCGCTTTGGTTTTGTTCGCAGCTTGCAGGTCGGTATTGCCCTGGTCACGATTGGACTGATACTGTCAGCCTGGGCGCCGACAGCACTGTATTTGGGCCTCGGCCGCTTTATTATTGGGATTGCCTCCGGACTGATTACCACTTCTGCCATGCTGGGGCTGATGAATGTAGTGCCCGATAGCCATAAGCTGCTGGCGCCGCAGCTCAGCTCGATTATTACCGCAATTGGCTTTGGTTTAGGGCCATTTCTGGGCGGTGTGATTGCCCAGTTTGCCGAGCAACCGCTGGTCACGCCTTATCTTCCGGTGATTGTCAGTGCCATTTTCTGTGGGCTGGGCCTGTTCAAGCTAAAACAGCCTGCCTTTGAACAGCAGCCCTTTTCGGTTTATCCCAAATTACAAACCCCGGATGCGCCGTATCAGGCTGCTTTTTTTCTGGTCAGTTTCGCTGCGTTTTGTGCCTTTGCCGGCTTTAGTCTGTTTGCTTCGCTGTCGCCGTCGTTTGTGCAGGATATTTTGCCTTGGCATGGACCACTGGTCAGTGGTGTAGCAATTTCTGCGATTTTAATTATTTCAGCCATCGTCCAGTTTTTTGCCCGTAGTGTACTGCCTGCCACGGCCTTGCGCTGGGGTCTCTATGCGCTGCTCGGCAGCCTGCTTCTGCTGGGACTGTGTATGTCGCTGCAATGGAGCCCGCTGTTCTTTGTCAGTGATGTGCTGGTCGGAATTGGGCATGGCTTGAGCTTATTGGGCGCCTTTGGCCTGATTCACCAGATGAGTCAGCCGCACAACCGCGCTGCAATTATGTCCAGTTATCTGTTTATTGCCTATCTGGGCACCATTGTACCGATTATTGCGGTGGGCTATTTATCAGACCATTTTGGCTTAAGTGTGGGTATTATCAGCTTCTGCATGCTGATTGGGCTGCTTTGCCTCAGCCTGATCTGGCAGCAGCGTAAAGTGCTAACCTTTTAAATTAATGCTGTTGAGTCGGGGATGATCAGGCACCCTCGGCCTGATCCTGGGTGCGGACAGACTGCGCTGCCAATCAGATGCTGACCATATCAACATCCACCAGATGATTGAATAGTTTTATTTCTCTGTACCGGGTTGATGTTCCAGCTCTTTCATTAAAAAGTAGTTTAAAAAGGTCCGAATGACCGCAATAATCGCCAGTTTGATCAGGCTGTCCATATCCGGATCGACCGTGGTGGCCAGAATATCCGCGGCCAGCTGAAACTCCAGCGCAGTGGCCAGCCAATTGCCAAAACAATAGCGCGCACTGCGGCCGGATTTTAGCTGAACCAGCACCATTAAGGTTTTGACCAGACCAATCACCACACAGACCACCGAGATAAACTCGAGCAACAGCTGCAGCACACTCACTAAAGCAACCAGTGACTCACGTAAATCAACCACCTCCAGCATGCCACACCTCCGGCAGTGTTTTTGTTGAACTGCATTCAGGATTTTATTGGAACAACTTGTAGGTTATTCACTCATCATAGCCTGAATATCGGGCAATAGAAGGGCGGATGGTGGGATATAGGCTAGCCCATACAATGTGACAGGCTGTTCCCTTAGAGTATACGAAACCCTTTAGGCTGAAATGACGAGATTGCCTGATAAAAAGCAATAAAAAAGCACCAGGTGGCTAACACCTGATGCTTTTAAATGCATAGCAAGCTCAGAGCGTACTACGCTTATTTTCCAATACAGAAAGAACCGAAAATTTTACCCAACAGATCATCGGCACTAAAATCTCCGGTAATTTCACCTAGGGCATTTTGCGCCAGACGCAGGGATTCAGCCACCAGCTCACCGGCATGATAATCTACCAGCTGCTCGCGCGCTTCGGCCAGATAGTACTGGGTGCGCTTCATTGCGTCTAAATGACGAGTTCGGGCAATGAAGGTATCTTCTTCCGGCTGGAAGCCTGCATGGGCTGTAATCGCATCTATGAGCGATTGAACACCGGTTTCCTGCTTGGCCGACACGGTAATATGACGAAAACCCTGATAATCACCAATAACGGCTTCAGCACCAGTCAAATCTGCTTTATTAGCAATCAGCATCAGACGTTTGGGTTCCAGATGATCGGCAAAATATTCCTGGGCCAATTGCAGCGGATCTTCACCCTGACTTAAGTCATACACCAGCAGCAATAAATCGGCCTGTTCAATTTCTTTAATCGCGCGGCGGATACCTTCTTTTTCCACCACATCACCGGTTTCCCGTAAACCGGCGGTATCGGTCAGGGTAATCGGCAAGCCATTTAAGGTGATTTTTTCATGCAGCACATCACGGGTGGTACCGGCAATATCGGTCACAATCGCCCGTTCAATCCCGGCTAAAGCATTCAGTAAAGATGATTTTCCGGCATTCGGTTTACCGGCAATCACCACCTGCAAGCCTTCACGTAATAATTGTCCCTGACGTGCCGATTGCTGTACCGCGGTGACTGAGCTGGCAACATCATCCAGCAGGGCCAGAATTTTACCATCGGCCAGAAAATCAATTTCTTCTTCCGGAAAATCAATCGCTGCTTCCACATGCAAACGCAGATGAATCAGTTTTTCTAAAACCGTATTGACCTTGGTTGAAAATGCGCCTTGCAGGGAGCGTACCGCTGAACGTGCTGCAGCCTGCGAGGTCGCGTCAATCAGGTCGGCAATCGCTTCGGCCTGTACCAGATCAAGCTTGCCATTTTCAAAGGCGCGCATGGAAAACTCGCCAGCTTTGGCCGCGGTCGCACCGAGTTCCAGTAAACGTGCCAGCAGGGCATTTTGAATGACCGGGCCACCATGACCTTGCAGTTCCACCACATCTTCACCGGTAAAGGAGTTTGGATTGGGGAAACAAATCACCAAACCTTCATCCATCACCTCACCGCTAGCCTCATAAAACTGGCGGAAGCCGGCAAAACGGGCTTTTGGCAGCTGCTTTTGGGTCATGGCTTCAGCAATGGCATAGGATTTGGGACCAGACAGGCGAATCACCCCCACACCGCCACGCCCGGGTGGAGTGGCAATCGCAGCAATTGTTGTGGTTTGGGTCAGCATAAATTCACCTGTCGCAATGCTTAAAGTCGGGCCAAAAAAAATCCGCCTAAGAGTATCATCTTAAGCGGATTTATTCAGCTCGTCAGTACAACTTAGTTGACTGGGGTCGCTTCATCACGTTTGGCACGGTCTTTCTCAACAGATTTGTTGATCAGGCCTTGCTGCAAGATGGTGATCAGGTTGTTGACAATCCAGTACAACACCAGACCCGCCGGGAAGAACAGCAGGAATACGGTAAAGATGACCGGCATAATGCGGAAGACTTTAGCCTGCATAGGATCGGTCGGCTGCGGGTTCAGCATTTGCTGGATATACATGGTCGCACCCATGATCAGCGGCAAGATAAACCAAGGGTCCATTGCCGATAAATCCTGAATCCAGAGTAACCATGGCGCATGACGCAGCTCTACAGATTCCATCAGTACCCAGTACAGGGCCAGGAAGATTGGCATTTGCAGTAACAGCGGTAAACAGCCGGCCAGCGGATTGACCTGTTCACGTTTGTACAGCGCCATCATCTCTTGCGAGAAGCGCATCCGGTCTTCACCGAACTCTTCTTTCATGCGCTGCATTTCAGGTGCAATCACACGCATTTTCGCCATAGAACGGTAGCTCTTCGACGATAATGGCCACAGAATCAGCTTCACCAGAATGGTCAACAGAATAATTGCCCAGCCCCAGTTCCCCACTAAGCCGTGGAAGAATTCCAAGCCTACAAACAGCAGTTTGGCAATTGGCCATAACCAGCCATAATCCACAGTCTGATTCAGACCAGTGGCCAGATCTTTCAGCTCTGACTGGATTTTTGGACCGCTATAGAAGGTCGCATCGACTTCTGCCACTGTACCTGCCGGTACATTAATGGTTGGCGAAGTAAAGCCGATAATATTCATATTATCGCCTGATTTACGCGATTCCAGCTTGGCGCTATACGGTTGGCCATCGGCCTGGGTCAGTTTCAGGTTACCCGGCACCCATGCACTCACGAAGTAGTGCTGTACCACCGCAACCCAGCCGCCAGTCGCTTCAACATTCAGTTTTTCTTCAGTGAAGTTGTCGAATTTCAGCTTGTTGTAGTGTTCATCCGGTGTCCCCCAGGCGCCGCCCAGGAAGGTACCCAAAGTGAAAATGCCCTGGTCCGATTTACCCGGATCATCCGAGTTATCACGTTTGATCTGACCAAACATTTGACCTTGCCAGTTCTGGCCACTGCGGTTTACCACTTTGTGGTTGACCACAATCGGATATTCGCCTTGCTTGAAGCTGAAGGTCTTGATAATTTCTACACCGTCAGCAGTTTTGTACACCATTGGTACATTTAACACTTTCACCGCTTCACCGTCCTGATTCTGAACGGCTTTGGCATCTTCCAGGCTATAGCTTAATTTTTCAACTTCATAGTTTGGACGACCATTACGGCTGCTGTCTGGTCCATTCAGACCAATCAGGCCTGACTGAGCGACATAGGTACGTTTGTCATCGCTTTCAAGCATTACAAACGGTGCATCACTGTCTTTATTTTTGTCATGATTGAGTAATTCAACACGAACAATATCACCACCTTTTGGATTGATCCAAAGATGATAAAGGTCAGTTTGTACTGAAATAAGCTGCTGACTTACAGGTGCAGTGGCATCTGTGGTTTGAGTCTGCTGCGCTGAAATATTTGCCTGCGGTACATCAGAAGCTGCTGTAGCGGTTTGGCCATTTGGCAAATCTGCAGACACTTCATGTGAAACCACCGCAGCCTGTTGCTGTGGTTGGGTTTCAGCATTTCCATAATCTTTTTGCCAAGCCAAAATGAGCAAATAAGCGACAACAAACATGGCCCCGAGAATTGCAATCCTGGCCCATTGTTGCATATCTATTACCCCAAGTGGTTAGAGTGATTTTGGTTCAATAAACGTTCACGAAAGGGTACAGCAATGTGACCCGTTTGAGAATCTATTTGCTGAAATGAAATAAAACGAATTGCTTTGGCCGGTACAGGGTCATAGCCCGAACCACCCCACGGATGACAACGACAGATACGTCTGGTCGCCAGCCACACACCACGTCCGGCCCCATGGATCTGAACTGCTTCCAGGGCATATTGAGAACAGGTTGGAATATAGCGACAACGTGGTCCAAGAAGCGGACTAATCGCAATCTGATAGAAACGAATCAACCAATGCAGTAAACGTACCATTGGTCATCTCTACTGATGTGGGGAGGGAGCTATTTTAGAATGCTTTTTGGCAAGGCGGTGCAATTTCTGCCAAGCAAATTGTAATTGCTGATGTAACTCTGCATTTGGCACTGTTTCAATCCCCATTTTGGGCATCACCACAATATCCAGTACAGCCAATTGCTGTTGATGCAGGCGAAAACTTTCGCGAGCAAGTCGTTTTACTCGATTTCTTTCGTGTGCACGACGCACTTTTTTCTTGGCAACAACAATACCCAAACGGCTGTTCAGCAGTTCGGACGGTTTTGCCAGAAATAAGAAATGGGGTTGATGCACTTTAAAAAGCGCACCATCAAACACATCTTTATAATCGGCAGCACAGCGTATACGAAGCTCTGTGCTGAAGCCATAAAGTGATGTCATAACACCCAAGTCGATGCAGCGTGACTGATTAAACAGTTAAGCTGTGACGACCTTTTGCACGACGGCGAGCTAATACTTGACGACCAGCTTTAGTAGCCATACGAGCACGGAAACCATGAACGCGTTTACGCTTTAATTCAGATGGTTGGAATGTACGTTTCATGTCGAAACTCCAAAAATGATCTTTCTATAAAGGTCCGCGATTTTAGTGCTCATTGCTTGAGCTGTCAATCAAAAACACGGTTTTCCTTTAAATAAACCTAATTTTTATAAAAGGCCTTAAGTTTGTCCAAGAATAGGCAATTGTACATATTCTGGCTTATTCACAAGCTATCCTATTGTTAAAACATATAAAATAAGTTATAAACAATATTATTCACATAATTATCCACAAGACCATGTGAATAAATTTATTCTCTGCAGGTTTAAATTCGAATTTAAATTTATTTTCAGTTTATCCACATCCGAGCACGCTCTAATATATAAATTCAAATTTATAAATTTAAATTTATTCTTATTAAGGTGGCTTTTTTATGTGGAAAAGCAATTTTTAAATTTAAAAAACATAGGCTTTGCATGTGGATAACTGTGTTTTTATATTTTTAATACATTGTGGATAACTTTATGCTATATTTTATCCACAGCTTGCGGATAAACTTATCCACACCAGCTTTTAAATTTAAATTTAGATCTTGATGTTTGTTTTTTGGCTAAATTCGCTCAATTTCTCATGACAGATGTGGATAACTTGGTTAGAATGGCGACCCGCTTGCAGCGGACGAATGCGTTTTAAATTTAAAATGGAATAAATAGGGGTTTTCACATGCTTTGGACGGACTGCTTAAATCGCTTGCGACAAGAGCTCTCTGGGAATGTCTTTACGATGTGGATTCGCCCATTAGTTGCAGAAGAATCAGAAGATACTTTACGTTTATATGCACCGAACCCGTATTGGACCCGCTATATTCAGGAACATCATCTTGAGCTGATCACGATTCTGGCCGAACAACTGTCTGAAGGACGGGTACGTAAAGTTGAAATCCTGGTCGATTCCCGTCCGGGCGCCATTTTATCGGCCAGTGAACAGCCAGCGACCACCACCGCTGCTTTAGAGTCAGCACCGGCACCGGTCAGCCGTCCAAAAAAGGACAAAGAAGAGAGTGGCAGCAAAAACAGCCGCAAGCGTCAGTTAAACCCTTTATTTACCTTTTCTTTATTTGTAGAAGGTCGTTCTAACCAGATGGCGGCAGAAACCTGCCGTAAAGTATTGACCCATCTGGGCGCTTCACAACATAACCCGCTATTTTTATATGGCCCGACCGGTCTGGGTAAAACCCACTTGATGCAGGCAGTGGGGAATGCCTTGTTGCAGGCCAAGCCGAATGCCCGGGTCATGTATATGACTGCTGAAAGCTTTGTACATGACTTTGTCAGCTCGCTACAGCAGGGCAAGGTTGAAGAATTCAAGAAAAATTGCCGTTCACTTGATCTGCTCTTGGTGGATGACATTCATTTGCTGGCCGGTAAAGAAGCCAGTCTGGTGGAGTTTTTCTATACCTTTAATGCCTTATTGGATGAATCCAAGCAGATTATTCTGACGTCGGACCGTTATCCAAAAGAACTGACCGAACTGGACCCGCGTCTGGTGTCACGTTTTTCCTGGGGCTTGTCAGTTGGGGTAGAACCGCCCGATATTGAAACCCGGATTGAAATTCTATTAAAGAAAGCCGAAAGCAGTGGCGTCGATTTACCGCGCAACTGTGCCTTGTTTA
The DNA here is from genome assembly GCF_013420185.1 of Acinetobacter sp. YH01025. Classification (NCBI taxonomy): domain Bacteria; kingdom Pseudomonadati; phylum Pseudomonadota; class Gammaproteobacteria; order Moraxellales; family Moraxellaceae; genus Acinetobacter; species Acinetobacter sp. YH01025. The sequence continues at coordinate 32,345 of NZ_VOYR01000014.1, forward strand.
TTGCCCAGCAGGTGGTCGCCAACGTGCGTGAACTGGAAGGCGCCTTAAACAAGGTAGTCGCAATTTCCCGTTTTAAAGGCACCGCGATTGATCTGGATGTGGTGCGTGAATCTCTAAAAGATGTGCTGGCGATTCGTGCGCGTACCATCAGTACCGAAAATATCCAGCGTGTGGTCAGTGAATATTTCCGTATTCCACTGAAAGAATTGGTCGGGCCAAAACGTACCCGGATTTATGCCCGTCCGCGGCAGCTGGCAATGGGGCTGGCCCGTGAACTGACCGGTGACAGTTTCCCTGAAATTGGCATGGCTTTTGGTGGTCGTGACCACAGTACCGTGATGCATGCCTGCGAGAAAGTACAAAGCCTGCGCGAAGAAGATCCAATCTTCAACGAGGACTATAAAAACCTGCAACGCCTGTTGCAAAGTTAGGCCGGTTTGGTCAAATTCTGTTCTTGCAATGCGGCATATTCTGCCGCATAGTACACTGCTAAAAAATTAATTTTTATCTTCATCATCTTCAGTTGTTAGAGGAATGTACCGTGCGTTTAAAAATCGCCAAAGAAAGCTTACTCAATGTTCTATCACATGTTGTAGGAGCGGTTGAACGTCGCCATACGTTAAACATTTTATCTAACGTGAAAGTTCAGGTGACCGAACAGGCGCTGACCATTACCGGTTCCGATCTGGAAGTTGAGCTGGTGGCCAGTACGGTTCTGGCTGAAGGTGCATGTTTACAGGCGGGTGAGACCACAGTGCCGGCACGTAAACTGATGGATATCTGTAAATCTTTGCCGACTGCGGCTTTAATTGACCTGCAGATTACTGAAGATCAGCGCTGTATTTTAAAATCAGGCAACAGCCGTTTCGTGTTGGGCACTTTACCAGCCGAAGATTATCCGTTATTGGCCACTGAAAATACTCAAGGCACACAGGTAGCGGTGACTCAGCGTGAATTAAAACGTTTATTTGAAAAAACCGCCTTTGCCATGGCGGTGCAGGATGTACGTTTCTATTTGACCGGCACCTTGCTGGAAATTGATGAAAACCAGCTGCGCGCTGTGACTACCGATGGCCACCGTTTGGCATTATGTGAAACTGGTGCCTCTTCAAATGCGACGCAGCCAATTCAGGCGATTGTGCCACGTAAAGCCGTGGGTGAATTACAGCGTTTGCTCAGTATTGAAGATGAGCAACTATCCCTGTTAATTGGTCGTGAACTGTTAAATGTAACCATTTCCGTGCCGAGCCGTGACAAAGAGCAGGGCGATATTACCGTACGTTTCACCACCAAGTTAATTGATGGTAAATTCCCCGATTACCGCCGTGTGATTCCACGTGGTGGTGATAAAGTGGTGATGATTGCACATGACGTGTTCAAGCAGTCGTTACAGCGTGTGGCGATTTTAAGTAATGAAAAATTACGCGGCGTATTCCTGAACTTTAATGCAGATTCACTACAATTACGCGCCAACAACCCGGAACAGGATGAAGCGATTGAAGACCTGGCCGTGCAATACAATAATGCACCGCTGGAAATGTCGTTCAATGCCCAGTATCTATTGGATGTATTAGGTGCACTGGATGGTGATGATGTGACAATGACCATGACCGAAGCCAACCAGTCGGTACTGGTACAGGACCCGGCGCAGCAAGATCAAACCTATGTTGTGATGCCGATGCGTGTCTAAGCTTGTATGTGATCTGACACAATTATGCATATTACGCGTTTAAATATAGAACGTGTTCGAAACTTAAAAGCGGTTGCACTCGTTGGGTTGCAGCCGTTTAATGTCTTTTATGGTGCCAATGGCTCCGGTAAAACCTCGATTCTGGAAGCCATTCATTTACTGGCCACCGGTCGCTCCTTCCGTACCCATATTCCCAAAAACTATATTCAGCATGATGCCCAGGATGCGATTGTGTTTGCCCAATCACCCACCGAAAAAATCGGCATGCAAAAACTGTTATCTGGTGAACAGCTGATTAAGGTCAATGGTGATCATATTGCTACCCAGGGGCAGCTGGCCAAACTGCTGCCGCTACAGCTGATTGATCCGCAAAGTACCGATATTATCGACCACGGCGCCAAACCGCGCCGCCAGCTGCTGGACTGGATGATGTTCCACGTGGAACCAGAGTTTTATCATGCCTGGCAATACTATTCGCGGGCCTTAAAACAGCGTAACAGCTTACTAAAAACCCGGCGTCATTTAAGTCTGGCCGAACTGGAACCGTGGAACCAGATGCTGAGCCAGTATGGTGAAATGTTGCATCTGCAACGCTACAGTATTATTGAGCAGTGGCAGCACTATTTTCAGCAGGATTTACAGCAGCTGTTGCCCGATTTAAACATTCGGCTGGAATACCATCCCGGATTTCATCCGGAACCGGGCTTGATGAGCGATTTGGTCAATCATCATCAGAAAGATGTGGAACGCCGCTATACCGAATATGGACCGCATCGCGCAGATTTACGTTTAAAAACAGCGACGGGCGATGCCGATGTGGTGCTGTCACGCGGACAAAAAAAGTTATTGATCATGGCTTTAAAACTGTCACAGATTGCAATGCTACATGCGTGCAATAAGGAAACTGTGGTATTATTAGATGATCTGACAGCAGAATTAGATTTAACCGCACAACGACGTTTAATTGAGCGATTGAGCCAACTTGGTAGTCAAGTTTTTATTACCACCTTAGACCATGAATCAGTGCAGAATCACTTACATGATTTGTCTATTTCCTATCAATTATTCAATGTTGAAAACGGTACTGTTCAAGTTGTTGTGCAATAGTTTTTTATCTTTGGATAGACCAGTTTTTACTAGGGAGAAACCATGAGTTCAGAAGATCAATCTGCCACTCAAACAGAACAAACCAATGAAAAGGCTTATGATTCCTCTAGTATCAAAGTATTACGTGGCCTAGATGCTGTTCGTAAACGCCCGGGCATGTATATCGGTGATACAGATGATGGTACCGGTTTGCACCACATGGTGTTCGAGGTGGTCGATAACGCGATTGACGAAGCGCTTGCCGGCCATTGTGACGAGATTCTAGTCACTATTCATGAAGATGAATCGGTATCTGTGGCCGATAACGGTCGCGGCATTCCAACCGACATTCACCCGGAAGAAGGCGTATCGGCTGCCGAGGTGATTCTGACCATCCTGCACGCCGGCGGTAAGTTCGACGACAACAGTTATAAAGTGTCGGGCGGTCTGCACGGGGTCGGGGTATCGGTGGTAAACGCCCTGTCGAGCAAACTGGAACTGACCATTAAACGTGCCGGTCAGATTCATCAGCAGGAATACCGTCATGGTGATCCGCAATATCCATTAACTGTGGTTGGTGAAACAGAAGAGACCGGAACCATGGTTCGTTTCTGGCCAAGTGCTGAAACCTTTAGCCAAACCATTTTTAATGTGGATATTTTGGCACGCCGTTTACGTGAGCTGTCGTTCCTGAATGCCGGTGTACGTATTGTCCTGAAAGATGAGCGTATTAACCTGGAACATATCTATGACTATGAAGGTGGTCTGTCTGAGTTCGTGAAATATATTAACGAAGGCAAAAACCATCTGAATGATATTTTCCATTTTACCGTGCAGGCAGAAAATGGCATTGGGGTTGAAGTTGCGTTGCAATGGAATGATTCTTATCAGGAAAATGTCCGCTGCTTTACCAACAATATTCCGCAAAAAGATGGCGGTACCCATTTAGCCGGTTTCCGTGCCGCGTTGACCCGTGGTTTAAACAGCTACATGGAAAACGAAAACCTGCTCAAAAAAGAGAAAGTGGTGGTTTCCGGGGATGACGCACGTGAAGGTTTGACCGCAATTATTTCGGTGAAAGTGCCTGATCCAAAATTCTCTTCACAGACCAAAGAAAAACTGGTGTCGAGTGAGGTAAAACCTGCGGTCGAGCAGGCCATGAATAAATCCTTCTCGGAATATTTACTGGAAAACCCGCAAGCGGCCAAATCGATTGCCGGCAAGATTATTGATGCAGCGCGTGCCCGTGATGCAGCGCGTAAAGCCCGTGAAATGACCCGTCGTAAGAGCGCGCTGGATATTGCCGGTTTACCGGGTAAACTGGCCGATTGTCAGGAAAAAGATCCAGCTTTATCTGAACTGTATCTGGTCGAGGGTGACTCTGCGGGTGGTTCAGCCAAGCAAGGCCGTAACCGTAAAATGCAGGCGATTTTACCGCTAAAAGGTAAAATCCTGAACGTGGAACGTGCCCGTTTTGACAAGATGATTTCATCGGCAGAAGTCGGCACCTTGATTACTGCACTGGGCTGCGGCATTGGCCGTGAAGAATATAACCCGGACAAGCTGCGTTATCACAAAATCATTATCATGACCGATGCCGACGTCGATGGTTCGCACATCCGTACCTTGCTGCTGACGTTCTTCTTTCGTCAAATGCCGGAGCTGGTGGAACGTGGTCATATCTATATTGCCCAGCCACCGCTGTACAAGCTGAAAAAAGGTAAGCAGGAACAGTACATTAAAGACAATGAAGCACTGGAAACCTATCTGATTTCCAATGCCATTGATGAACTGGCCCTGCATGTCAGCGCAGATGCACCGGCGATTCGTGGTGAAGCACTGGCTTCGGTGATTGCCGATTATCAGACCTCGCAAAAGAGCCTGAGCCGTTTAACCTTGCGTTATCCAGCCAGCCTGTTAGATGGTTTGCTGGCGCAAGAGGCGTTCAAGCTGGATCAGGCGCATGATCTGGATTATGTACAGGCTTGGGGTGAGCAGCTGTGTGCCTATATCGCGGCCACTCAAAGCAGTTTACGTCCTGAACTCAGCATCGAAACCTTTGACAAAGAAGATGCGGAAGGACAGAAGTCTGCGATTTACTGGCCACGTATTACCATTTATGTGCATAACCTGCCACATGCCTATTTGCTGGATGCCGGTTTACTCGGTTCGGGTGAGTACGCACGTTTGCTGAAGAACTCGAAGAGCTGGTTTAGCCTGATTGAAGAAGGCGCGTACTTGCAAAAAGGCGAGCGCAAGATTCAGGTCAACAGCTTCCATCAGGTCTGGCAGCATATTCTGCAGGACTCACGCCGCGGCATGATGATCCAGCGTTATAAAGGTCTGGGTGAAATGAATGCCGAGCAGCTTTGGGAAACCACCATGGACCCGGAAAACCGTCATATGCTGCAGGTGACCATTGAAGATGCGATTGAAGCAGATCGGATGTTCTCATGTTTAATGGGCGATGATGTGGAACCACGTCGTGCTTTTATTGAAGAGAACGCCCTGAATGCCGATATTGATGCCTAAGGGCATGATTTAAAAAAAGCGCCTGCGGGCGCTTTTTTGTTGGCGCGATGGATTAGGGCGTGAGAATAATTTTGCGGCAATCCTGTTCGCGTTGATCAAAAATACGATAGCCCTCGGCAGCATCGGCCAGTTTCATACGGTGGGTAATAATCACTTCGGGGGACAGGTCGCCATTTTCAATCCGTTCCAGTAATTCGGGCAGGTACCGATGCACATGGGTCTGGCCCATCTTGAAGGTCAGGCCTTTATCAAAGGCATCACCGAACAGGAAACCGTGAATTGGACCGGCATAGACGCCCGGCGCACTGCGGCAATACACTGGCGCAGGGCAAAGCCGCTGGAGCCTTCCAGTTTCAGGTTGGTCATCACGGTTTCAATCATGCTGCCTTTGGCTTCAAAACCAATTGCATCAATGACCGCATCGACACCCCGATGGCCGGGAGTATTGTCAATAATAAACTCGGCCGCATCCATTTCATCAAAATTGACTGGAATCGCGCCATAGGTTTCATGGGCAAACTGCAGCCGGTAATGGTGATGATCGACCATAAAAATCTGTTCAGCGCCAAGCATCCGTGCACAGGCCGCTGACAGTAATCCCACGGGTCCGGCACCATAAATGGCTACACTGGAGCCTTTGCCAATTTGTGCATTGGTCACCGCCTGCCATGCGGTTGGCAGAATATCGGTCAGGAATAGCACTTTTTCATCTGGCAGTGAACCGGGAACTTTAAAAGGACCGATATTGCCTTTGGGGATTCGCACATAATCGGCCTGTCCACCCGGCACGCCGCCATAAAGATGACTGTAGCCAAACAGCGCTGCACCCGGTGGAATCTGTTTTTTATTCAGAATGGCGCCGCGGCCCGTATTGGTATTTTCACAGGAGGCAGTCAGCTCATGTTCACAGAAAAAGCAGTGACCGCAAGCAATCACAAAGGGAATAATTACCCGGTCGCCTTTTTTTACTGCCGTGACCTCGGGGCCGACTTCTTCGACCACGCCCATAAACTCATGGCCAAAAATATCGCCGTGTTCTGTGGCCGGAATTTTACCGCGATATAAATGCAGATCTGAGCCACAAATGGCAGTGGCGGTGACGCGAAGGATGACATCATCCGGTTCCTGAATAATTGGGTCAGGCACCGATTCAACTCTTACATCTCGGGCTCCATGATAGGTTAAGGCACGCATAGAATTTCCTCTCTTGGCTAGCAGAAGGCCAGACCCGCGCATTGAGCCGGCCACATTTCTTCATGATGAGATGCGCGGCTGTAAATTTATGTATAAAAAAACCGGCCAAGCTGTGTGCAAGAGGGCTTTATATTGCAGTTCAGTAAGTGCAATCAGAGCTAAAACGGAGAGGAAAACAGCTATTGGTGAGCATCCTCCTTGATCTTTTTAAAGAAAACAGACGGGCTAAAAAGAGGAGTGATCATAAAGTGGAAATAAAAAAGATAGCCACTGGGGCTATCTTGAGGGGATGGCTTGGGAAGAAACGGGATTAACTGTTCTGGAATGATTGTTCCAGGGTTTCCAGTTCCATCATCAGTTCCAGCATGGTTTCTTCGGCCTGTTCCAGCGTGGCTTTTAAGCTGGTCTGTTCATTCATCAGCTTGAGCAGATCTTCTTTACGCGAAGCTTCATACAGGCTGCTGTCAGCCAGCTGTTCTTCAATACTGGCCAGACGGGGCTGGATTTTTTCAATCTGGCTTTCACATTGTTCAATTTTTTTCCGCAGCGGACGGGTTTCTTCACGGCGCTGCGCCGCCAGTTTGCGCTGTGCTTCTTTATCAACTTTGGCCGGTGTGGCAGTCTTGTTGGTACTTGCGCTGGCCTGTGCCAATGCGGTTTGGGCATTGATCTGCTGCTGACGGGCCTCACGTAACCATTTGGCATAATCCTGCAAATCACCGGAAAATTCAGTACAGCGTCCGGCATGCACCAACAGCAGGTCATCACAGACACTGGCGATTAGCTGACGTTCGTGCGATACCAGTACCACTGCGCCTTCAAAGTCCTGTAAGGCCATGCTCAGGGCATGACGCATGTCTAAATCCAGATGGTTGGTCGGTTCATCCAGAATCAGTACATTCGGGCGCTGCCAGACAATCAGGGCCAAGGCCAGACGGGCGCGTTCACCGCCGGAGAAGCTTTCGCACGGCGTATCCATACGTTCGCCGCTAAAACCAAAACTGCCGAGGAACGAACGTAGGGTGGCTTCACTGATCTGTTTGTCGGCCAGACGTGACAATTGCAGCATCGGGCTGGCCTGCGCATCCAGTGCATCCATCTGATGCTGGGCAAAGTAACCAATATTTAGCAGTTCAGAGGCTTTGCGCTGGCCATTTAAAAGCGCTAAATCACCAACCAACGATTTAATCAGGGTGGATTTACCGGCGCCGTTCATGCCAAGCAGGCCAATACGCGAGCTTGGAGTAATCTGCAGACTGATTTTGCTGGCAATACTTTTGCCCGGATAGCCAATTTCGGCCTGATCCAGAGTCAGTAAGGGTGAACTCATTTTGGTGGGTTCACGGAAACTGAAAGTAAACGGGGTATCGACATGCGCCGGCGCCAGCAACTGCATTTTTTCCAGCTGTTTAATCCGGCTTTGCGCCTGACGCGCCTTGGTAGCTTTGGCTTTAAAACGGTCAATAAATTTTTGCAGATGTGCGCGGGCTTCAACCTGCTTTTCAAAGGCCTGTTGCTGCTGGGCCAGACGTTCGCTGCGGGTCACTTCAAAGGTCGAGTAATTGCCGGTATATAAGGTCAGTTCCTGATTTTCGATATGCAGGATATGATCGGTCACTGCATCGAGAAAATCGCGGTCATGTGAAATCAGGATTAAAGTGCCTTCATAGGCATTGAGCCAGTCTTCAAGCCATAAAATGGCATCCAGATCCAAGTGGTTGGTTGGCTCATCCAGAAGCAGTAAATCGGAGCGGCTCATCAGGGTGCGCGCCAGATTTAAACGCATCCGCCATCCACCAGAAAAACTGGAAACATCCAGACGTAGCTGATGTTCCATAAAACCTAAACCGGCCATCAGCTGGGCGGCTTTGGATGGGGCAGAATAGCCATGAATTTCATCAAAACGGCCATGTAATTGTGCCAGTTCGCTGTCACTGAGCTGTTCAGGTTGTGCCAGCTGTTTCTGAATCTGCCAGTATTCTTCATCGCCCGATAACACAAAATCCAGCGCCGGCATATCCAGGGCTTTGACTTCCTGGGCCATGTGCGCAACGGTCCAGCCCGACGGACGGGTCAGGCTGCCTTCATCTGCCCCCAGTTCTCCCAATAAGGCGGCAAATAAGGTCGATTTGCCGGCGCCATTGACTCCGGTGAGGCCAACTTTCCAACCCGGATGGATCTGCATGGACGCTTTTTGAAATAAGACACGACCACCACGGCGTAAAGAGACTTGGTCAAATTGAATCATTGGACTCACTAAACTCAGGAACAGAATGCGCCTATTCTAAAGGATGCGCTCTGGAAAACAAAAAGCTGGCGCAGTTTATTTCAGGTGCTACAGCAACACATCGAAAAAAATAATGAAAAAGCGGGCGCCGTGTCATCTATCGGAAAGCGGCTATGCAGGGTTTTTTTATAAAACCAAGCCCGATATATTAAAATTTCTGATAAAAAACAAAAACAAATGTACGGTGACAAAAATGAAAAACGGAGTTTTGTTGTTGTCGACACTGGCCTTGTGTGGCGTCAGTGGCCTGGCTCAGGCCAATCCGCAGGTCTGTGTTTTTGATCTGTTGGGACGGGCCGGAGAATCCTATAAATTGCTGGAAGAATGGGCCTTGGCCAGCAAGCGCTGGGGCAGCAATGTCAGTCTGAAAGCCTATCAGGATGAAGCCCAGGTCGAGCGCGATTTTAAGGCGGGCAAGTGTGATGGTGCCTATATGACCTCAATGCGGGCGCGGCAATACAATAAATTTGCCGGTTCGATTGATGCACTGGGCGGTGTGCCAAGTAATAGCATTGCCCAGAAAGCCATTAGTTATGTGCTGGACCGGCGCAATAACCGCCGTCTGGTGACCCGGATTGGCCAGGAAACCTTTGAAGTGGCTGGCATCGGCCAGATTGGCTCGGCCTATATTTTTGTTAAAGATCGGGCCATGAACTCGGTTGAGCACATCAAAAACCGGAAATTTGCGATTCTGCATTATGATCCGGCACAAAAAATGATGGTGGAGCGGGTCGGTGGTATTGCAGTCGATTCCGATATTTCCAATTTTGTACGCAAGTTTAATCAGGGCGAGGTTGATATTGTGGCCGCACCGGCCTATGCCTTTAAACCGCTGGAAATTGAAAAAGGTTTGGGCACACGCGGTGCCATGATTGATTTTCCGGTGGTCAATGTCACGGCGGACCTGATTATCCGGCCAGAAAAATTCGCAGATGGTTTTGCAGTGCAGTCCCGGCGCTGGTTTGTCCAGCAGATTCCGAAAAACTTTGCCATGGTGAAACGTCTGGAAGCGGAAATTCCAAATAAATACCGCACCCGACTCAGCAAGGAAGATCAGGACAAATACCAGAAACTGCTACGTGATGGCCGCATCGAACTGACTGAAAAAGGCATTTATGATGGCTCGATGATGCGGGTCCTGAAACGGGCACGTTGTACGGTAGAACGCACCAATTTTGAATGTTCACTTGGCGGTGAATAGAGAAAATGGTTATAAGTTTGTAAAAAAGTGGCCACGATGTGTAAATTTTCGCCGCGCTATCTGAAATTTTTAAGCCATTGAAAATGCTGCTGATCTCTGCAATTTGTGGGTTTGAGATCAGCAGCTGTATAAATTGAATTGGTCACGATTTAAAAATATTTGGAGTAAAAGCTCTATTTTTTTAAAAACAAGTTGCTTAATATTCAGCAAGTGTATGGACACTCTTGATGAAAGACGATTCTGTAAGGACAAATACAATGAAAAAAACAATTCTCGCGCTTTCTGCGCTGGCTACTTTGGGTATGGCCAGCAATGCTCAGGCAGCCAAAGTCGATGTATGTATCTTCGATTTACTCGGCAAATCTGGTGAATCTTATCAAATGGCCCAGGAATGGGCGCTGGCTGCAAAAGGCTGGGGCGCAGACATTAACCTGATTCCCCGTCAGGATGAAGCCGTGGCCGATAATGACTTTAAAGCCGGCAAATGTGATGCGGTTTTCCTGACTGCGATGCGTGCCCGTCAGTACAATAAATTTGCCGGTTCAATTGATGCGCTGGGCGGTGTGCCCAGCAATGCCATTGCCCAACGTGCGATTACCTTTGCCCTGGACAAACGTAATGCCGGCAAAATGGTCACCAATCTGGGGGGGAAAAAATATGAGGTGGCGGGAATTGCACCTTTAGGTTCGGCCTTTATTTTTGTCCGTGACAAGAATATTGATTCGATTGAAAAAGCTGCCGGCAAGAAATTTGCGGTACTGGGCTATGACGATGCACAAAAAATTATGGTGCAACGTGTCGGTGCTCAAGCGGTAATCTCCGATGTGTCTAACTTTGTGGCGAAATTTAATAATGGCCAGGTCGATATGGTTGGTGCGCCAGCCTATGCCTATAAGCCGCTGGAAATCTATAAAGGCTTGGGCAGCAAAGGCGCCATGTTTAATTTCCCGGTGCTGCATGTGACGGCTGATTTAGTGATTAGTCCGGAGAAATTCCCGGCCGGTTTTGGCCAGAAATCGCGTGACTGGTTCTCGAAAAACCTGCCAAAAAGTTTGGGTATGATTAAACGTCTGGAAGCAGGCATCCCGGCCAAATACAAAATGAACCTGAGCGCGGAAGAGAAAACCAAATACCAGAAGCTGTTACGTGAGGGGCGGATGGATATGACCAAGCGCGGTATTTATGATGCGTCGATGATGAGCGTACTCAAACGTGCCCGCTGCTCTGTCGATAAAGCCAACTTCGAGTGTTCACTGGGCGGTGAATAAGCTTCATTTTTAAGGAAAAACAACCCGGCATCTGTGCCGGGTTGTTGCATCTGGAACCTTGTCACTTGGGCCATTGCAGTTCAGGTCAAATCACGTAAGCTAATCAAAAATAATAGTTTCATCTTTGCTCAAGCCTAAAAAATAGAGATGAGTTGTTTCATCCAAGGCATACAGACAGGAGGAGCAGGAGAGGGTGATCTCCAAAGGTAAAAAGAACAAGGATGGATAGGCAAAAACAGCTTTTTAAAATATTAAACACTTCAGTACAACTGAAAACAACAAGAACAGCGATAAAGGAAAGATCAATGAAATATTATGCTCAAGGCATCGCACTGGCTGCAGTGATGGGACTCGGTGCGACTGCAGCACAGGCCAAGCAGACAGTGTGTGTCTTTGATTTGGTGGGAAAAAGTGGTGATGTGTATGCGCTGATGCTGGACTATCAGCTGGCGGCCAAAGCCTGGGGCGCCGATATTGAACTGCGCGTCGGGCAGAATGAAGCGGTAATTGCCGAAGATTTTAAAGCCGGTAAATGTGACGGGATTAGTGTCACCGGTATGCGCGGGCGTCAATTTAACAGCTTTACCGGTTCTCTGGATGCGATTGGTGCAATTCCCGATTTAAATCTGGCGGTCAAAGTCATGCAGGGACTGGCCAGTCCGAAATTTTCCCGCTTTATGACTCAAGGCCAGTATGAAGTGGCTGGTGTAGTGCCTGTCGGTGATGCCTTTTTAATGGTCAATGACCGCAGTATTAATACTGTGGCCAAAGCTGCCGGTAAAAAAATTGCGGTCCTGGATTATGACCAGGCACAAAAAATTATGGTGCAGCAGATTGGCGCGCAGGCAGTCAGTTCAGATGTCACCAACTTCGGCAGTAAATTCAATAACGGTCAGGTCGATATTATTGGTGCGCCGGCCGCCGTGTTTAAGCCACTGGAGCTGCATAAGGGCTTGGGCAGTAAAGGCGCGATTGTGAATTATCCGATTTTACAGGTGACTGGCAATATTATTATTCGCCCGAACAAGTTCCCGGCCGGTTTTGGCCAGAAATCACGGGAATGGGTCAAAGGTCAATTACCGCGTGCCTTTAACATCTTGGGTAAAATGAAAGCCGATATTCCGCAAAAATACTGGATGAATATTCCGGCAGCCGACAAACCGGGCTATCAGAAGATGATGCGTGAGGCGCGGATTGACCTGACCAAACGTGGCATTTATGACAAACGCATGATGAAGCTGCTGTGGCAATTCCGCTGTAAGCAGGATCCGAAAAACTTCGAATGCGGCCTGCAGGATGAGAATTACAAATAATCCTGATAAAATTAGTCTGAATTGACTTTGAATTGAACATGACTGACCATATATTGGGTATGTTATACTTGATATGTGGTCTTTTCTGTTAAAAGACATTTGAATCGAACGAGGAATCCGACATGAATGCCCAAGCCCTTGTGCTGACTGACAATGCTGCGAACAAAGTACGCCAATTGCGTGACAGTGAAGGCAACCAAGATTTAATGTTACGCGTTTATGTGACCGGTGGTGGTTGTTCGGGCTTCTCTTACGGCTTTAACTTTGCTGAAAGCATGAATGAAGATGATGCTGAATTCGTGAATGGTGACGTAAAAATGCTGGTCGATTCACTTAGCTATCAATATCTGGTCGGTTCAGTGGTGGACTATTTAGAAGGTCTGGAAGGTTCACGTTTTGTGGTTCAAAATCCGAATGCCACGACTACGTGTGGCTGTGGTTCTTCTTTCTCGATTTAAGCAGAATTTTAAAATACTCAGCCCTCTATTTTGAGGGCTTTTTTAATATCTTTTTTAATACAAAGAGATTGGCCTAGACTGCGGTCAATGTTCCTAAAATCCGGTAGCCTTTGGCCCCGGTCACAGCCGGGAAATTGCCACTTTGCTGGTTGAGAAAACGCATCGCCAGCCAGGCAAAAGCAGTGGCTTCCACCCAGGTCGGGTTAATGCCTAAATCCGCCGTGGTCTGTACACTCCACTCATGTTTGCGTAAGCGCCAGCGCAGCTGTTCCAGTAAATAGGAATTATAGGCACCGCCACCACAGACATAGACTTCACCGGTGTCCATGCCGGAGCGGTAAATGGCTTTTTTAATCGCGCGGGTGGTCAGTTTTAACAAGGTGGCCTGTACATTTTCCGGGGTATCTTCCAGTTCCTGATAGGCCAGGTCATTGCGCCAGTCGGCAATCTGCTCATCCAGCCATTCCAGGTTGAAATCTTCACGGCCGGTACTTTTTGGCGGCTCTTTGGAAAAATATTCATGTGCCTGCAGCCGGTCCAGCAGGCTGCGAATTGGTTGGCCATAAGCCGCCCAATTGCCGTTTTCATCATAAGGCTGGCCGGTGTAGCGTTCACACCAGGCATCCATCAGGATATTGGCCGGGCCGGTATCAAAACCATAGACTTTTTCCGGCTGTCCGGCAGGCAACATGCTGACATTGGCAATCCCGCCCAAATTCAGAATCACCCGGTGGATGCTGTCATGCTGGAACACATCCTGATGAAAAGCTGGTACCAAAGGGGCACCTTGTCCACCGGCAGCCATATCACGCCGGCGGAAATCCGAGACCACCGGCAGCTGGGTTATTTCAGTAATAATATTCGGGTCACCAATTTGCAGGGTAAAGCCATGTTCAGGCCGGTGGCGGATGGTCTGGCCATGTGAACCAATGGCACGAATCTGGCTGCGATCAAGCTGGTGTTCTTCAATCAGGCGGTTAATGCCATGTCCAATCATTTGCGCCAGCGCCACATCGGCCTTGCCCATCCGGTCAATTTCATTGTCATCCGGCAGGGTCAGGGCCATCAGTTCATCGCGTAAATCGGGATCGAAGCTCAGGGTCAGGGTGGCATGAAGCTGTAAAGGATCAAAAGAAGCAGCAACAATATCGACACCATCCATACTTGTGCCGGTCATTACCCCAATATAGATCGCTGTCATGGTTATTCTTAAGCCTGCAATGTGCTGAAAAAGTGTTAGTATATCGCACAAATTGAATAACTGATGTGTTTGGGTTTTGTGATGTCAAATTTCTTGCCAGCTGAAGAACAACTTGCCCTCATCCAACGAGGTACGCATGAAATTATTTCTGAAGAAGATCTTCTAAAGAAATTAAAAGAGAACCGTCCTTTAAAAATTAAAGCGGGCTTTGACCCGACTGCACCTGACCTGCATTTGGGTCATACGGTTTTAATTAACAAGCTGAAAGTGTTCCAGGATTTGGGGCACGAGGTCTTCTTCCTGATTGGTGACTATACTGCCATGATTGGTGACCCGACCGGTAAGAGCGCGACCCGTCCGCCGTTGTCACGCGAGCAGGTACTGGAAAATGCCAAAACCTATCAGGAACAGGTGTTCAAGATTCTCGATCCAAACAAAACCAAAGTGGTGTTTAACTCGGAATGGTTTGCCAGCAAAACTGCGGCCGATTTAATTCAATTGGCCTCACAGCAAACCGTGGCGCGTATGCTGGAGCGTGATGACTTCACCAAGCGTTATAACAACCAGCAACCAATTGCGATTCACGAATTCCTGTATCCGCTGGTACAAGGCTATGACTCGGTGGCTTTAGAAGCTGACGTAGAGTTGGGTGGCACCGACCAGACCTTTAACCTGCTAATGGGCCGTACCTTACAGGGCCGTTATAACCAGGAAGCACAGGTGTGTATTACCGTGCCAATTCTGGAAGGTTTAGATGGCGTCAACAAGATGTCGAAATCATTGGGCAACTATATTGGTGTATTTGATGCCCCAGGCGCGATGTACCAGAAAGTGCTGTCTATGCCGGACTCACTGATTGAGCGTTATTTTGACCTGCTCAGCTTCAAGTCTGTGGCAGAAATCCAGCAGTTACTGAAAGAAGTGGCTGAAGGCCGTAACCCGCAGGATGTGAAAAAGATTCTGGCGCTGGAACTGGTCGAGCGTTTCCACGGTGCAGAAGCTGCAGCCAATGCGCATAAAGGTGCCGGTAACCTGATTACCGAAGGTGAATTGCCAGAAGGTACACCAGAAGTGACCATTTCACGTGGCGAATATGGCGGCGAGATTTTCATTGCTTCTATTTTACGTGCAGCAGGTTTAACCAAAAACGCAGCGCAAGCTAAAGATGCTGTCGGTCGTGGTGCAGTGAAAGTTGATTGGCAACCAGTCGATGCCTCATTCTCGGTGAAAGAAAACGTGACCTTGATTGTGCAGGCCAGTAAAAAAGCCATTGCCAAAGTCACCTTTACCGACTAAAAATGCAGTTAAGTAGTTGAATTAAAAAGCAGGCTTCGGTCTGCTTTTTTTTATGATATTGCTTATAAGATATTTAAATATTTAAATTTAAAAAAAACCTTATAAAAACAAGAATTAAATTTTTCCGATTGTCTTGATTTTGTCATATTTTATGTTTAAGATTTATCCGTCTAAATATGTGGTGTCTACATATCTAGAGGGTAAATTGCTATTTGATGACGTTTCATCCCCAAGAAGCGCGGAAATAGCTGAAAATAATAATGACAATAACATATGGATCCGTAAAAGATTCAACTCCGAGGGAGAGATTTTGGGAGAGATCTCTTTCTTTTTTTTATCCAAAATTTAGCCTTTGACCTGAAAAAAAGCGGTTTTTTGAGCAGCTGGAGCAGTATCTGCCCCATGGTTGCCCGCTGCAAAAATCCGGCGTATAAATAAATCCGGATCATCATTTCCATATAAAAAATAAACTCGAGCCAGAGGGAGCGCATGTATTCCTATAATACCGATACCCATGATCAGCAGCTGGATGCCATTTTACGTTTCCTGTTTGAACAAAACTAAGAGCGCATTCTCGCTCTTTTAAGGGCGAGTTAGCTCTTTTTTAATGACATGGACTTTTTAGCATTTTTTTCTGACGTTGGTGTTCTTTGTTCTTCAATGTATTTTTTCACTACATCCAAACTTGCGCCACCACAGGATACAGCGCAGTAACTAGGCGACCAAAAGTGATTGCCCCATAGTTTTTCCTTAACTTCATCCCAAAATGAACGCCTTAAAACATAAGAACTTTTCCCTTTCAGTTTTCCAACTAGGTTGGAAACTGAGTGCTTTGGATGAACACTTACAAGCAGGTGGATGTGATCATCTTCACCATTAAACTCAATAAGCTCACAATCCATTTGCAAACAGGTTTCTTCCATAATCTCTTTTAGGGAGGAAAGCATGTCTTTTGTTAATACATCTCTTCTGTATTTCGTAACAAATACTAAATGAACAATGTTTTTATAAATACATGATCTACCTGTTCTCCACTCGTACATCTTATCCTCATACTAGATTTACTTTAACCTTATTTTAAGCTAAAATAACCTCAACACCTAGAGGTTTTTCAATTGCTAACAGGCATCCAATTAAGAGCATACCCAACACAACATCAAAAGCTGATTTTAAGTCAGTGGATGGGTTGTGCTCGTTTCGTTTGGAATGCCAAATGCGATGAGGATAAATACTTTCGAGGATTTGCCCGTAAGTTTGCAACTTTTGATCACTATTATGAAACCCAAGATCAAAAATACGCTCACTTTAAATCAGATGAGATTAGTTCATGGCTTGCAAACTGCCCTAGTACAATACAAAAGAACTCAACCGTTAATTGGTACAACACACTCAAAAAATCTATTAAAGGTTTATGTGGGCGACCAAAACGTAAAAAGAAGACAGATAAAGGTTCGATTCATTTAACCTCTGATTTATTCGAGTTTCGCACGGAAAGAAATAAGCGCAAGCTATATATCGGTGGTAAAAAATTTAATATAGGCTCATTAAGTTTTAAGGCTCATGCTAACTTTAAAGAACCGAAATCCCTTTATATTCGCAAAGAGCGTGGTCAATATTTCGTTTCTTTCTGCTATGAAGATGGTGTTGAGATTCAAGAGTTTGACGGTAAGAAATTCGATGCTAAAAAATACGCCAAAAGACAGTTAGATCATTTGCAGGGCATGGACGAAGAACAACTACAAAAAATAGTGGTTGGTATAGATCGTGGTGTCACCATTCCTGTTCATGCAGGCTATGAAGAATTTGATTTCTCTAAAGAACAAAAGAATCATTTAACAAAAGCAGATCGCTACATTAAGCGACTGCAAAGAAAACTCGCTCGACAAGTAAAAGGCTCAAACCGAAGAGCTAAGACTAAACATCGAATTGCGGTGCATCACTCTAAGAAAGCCAATATTCGCAAGGACTTTGCTCATAAGACAAGTCATAGCCTAGTTAATGGTTTAGCTAAGGTATTTATCTTTGAAAAATTAAATACCAAGAGCATGACTAAAAAGCCTTTACCAAAGATCGATGAATCAGGTCGATTTATTCCTAATAAGGCTAAAGCCAAAGCAGGCTTAAACAAATCTATCCTGAACGTGGGTTGGCATAGAATTGCATCATTCCTAGCTTACAAAGCAGTTAAGCTAGGTAAAGCGGTATTTACCATCAATGCTTCTTATACAAGTCAAGAGTGCGCTTTATGCGGTCACACTCACCCCGACAATCGCAAAAGCCAAGACAAGTTTAAATGCGTGAGTTGTGGACACATTGACAATGCAGATCACAATGCATCAGTTGTTATTAAGAACAGGGCGATTAATTTAATTTTAGACAGTGGAACGCTGTTGGATGACAATCATTTGTCATCTAGTGGGCGCAGAGGTATTCGTAAGACGACTAAGGGTGTTAAAGCCCTTTTTCGCAGTACCAATGAAGCGTCAAAAGAGATGTGTGCAACTTAGGTTGCACTACGGAAACTCGGTTGCTTTAGCTCCGAGTAGTTCATTATCAGCCGCAAAGTGAAAAGCAGTTTGCCTATCAACCGGTCAAGACGCTGTTTGAGCAATTGGAACTGTCGGCCATGTATCAGCTATTTGCCCTGATTCACGAGCAACTGCCGCGCAAAGCCAGACTACTGTTTGCGGCCGAAGATTATCGTGGTAAACAGGCACTGGTCTTAGAGGTCATGCAGCATATTCGCGAACGGGTTTAACTATTGTCATGAAATCTTGATCGTTTTTTCATCTGCCTTACATGTTCAGGCCACAGACTCAATCAGACAATTCCAATTAAAACACTGAGTCTCAGGGTAATTGCCAGATGAACGTATTGAATTGTGCAAAAAATAAGTGAAAAACCGGTTTTTTTAGCCGTTTCGTAGAAAAAAGATACATACGTGAAAAATAAAGTGAATTGGGGCTTGCAATGATTCTGAAATCCTCTAGAATGCACCCCATACCGACGAGATACACGGTGATGAACGAAGCGGATCGCTGAGTTGTCAAGTGTTTTGAGTCCAGCTTCTGGCACTGACGAGGTGTTGGAAAGATCATTAAGAGATTATGAAGAACAACTTGTGTGGATTTTTACTGGTTGATTAATCGAAA
Organism: Acinetobacter sp. YH01025; assembly: GCF_013420185.1. Classification (NCBI taxonomy): domain Bacteria; kingdom Pseudomonadati; phylum Pseudomonadota; class Gammaproteobacteria; order Moraxellales; family Moraxellaceae; genus Acinetobacter; species Acinetobacter sp. YH01025. Next base: position 51,023 of record NZ_VOYR01000014.1, read on the forward strand.
TTATTTTCATTAATTGATTGGTTTAAATTACTCGAAGTTTATTTGAGCGAAATTTAAGTCAGAAAATTGATGAGCCAAGTTTAAGAGTTTTACTTATAAAACTCGAAATGATTTTAACTGAAGAGTTTGATCATGGCTCAGATTGAACGCTGGCGGCAGGCTTAACACATGCAAGTCGAGCGGAGCGAGGGTGCTTGCACCTTAGCTTAGCGGCGGACGGGTGAGTAAT
>NZ_VOYR01000015.1:0-50630 GCF_013420185.1 Acinetobacter sp. YH01025
CATTGATTTATTTATATCTGTTAAACCAGTCGCATTATGAAATGTAATATAAGTAGAAATTTCAGTATAAATGGTCATGATCTTTTCTAAATTTGAATATCTAAGCGTCTTCATTAATCAACCTTATTGATTATTAGTTTCTTCTTTTAAAGCTCTTTGTACTGTTGCTATCCCTACTTTAAACTTTTCTGCAACACCTCTAAATGTTGAATTTTCTTCAGCCATTGCTTTTCGTATTTCAACATAGTCAACCTTCCGCTTTCTTCCCTTATATAAGCCCTTCGCTTTGGCTTTTGCAATTCCTTCCTTTTGACGCTCACGGATCATGGAGCGTTCAAACTCTGCAAATGCAGCAAGCATCTGAAACATGAGTTTATTTATTGCCGATTGTGCTACATCATGACTGAAGGTCAAATTCTCTTTATGAAAAATAATGGTTATACCACGATCATTCAGACTATTCACAATTTCGTTCAGATCATTTGTATTACGTGCCAGACGATCAATACTATGAACATGCACCGTATCACCTTCACGCAGATAGTCGAGCATTGCATTTAACTGAGGACGTTCACGGCTACCACCGCTTGCCTTTTCAGTAAAGGTCTTATCCAGGCTGATTCCATCTAATTGACGTTCAGTATTTTGTTCAGTTGAACTGACTCGAATATATCCGACCTGATTAGGCATTCTGTACCGTTAGAGTTTAGATAATTAAATACATATTGTACCGAAATTAAATATTAAGTCTATAAATACGGTTTTTGAGTTGCTTTTTAAGACTTTATTTTGTTCCGTTAGGCTATACTCTATAGTTACATAATTCGTGATTTAAAGAGACCTAGAAAAAGAGAAATGGTATTTATTTGAGCTAATCAAAGTTGAGAAACTTTAGAATTCTTGCGTTAGTCAAATTTTAAGCAGCCAAAAGCTATATTCTATGAGGTTTTAGCCAATTCAAAAATTAGATAAAACTATACTTTCTCAAGAGGTCTTTTGATTAAATAATAAGCGTGGAACGTGAAAAATCATAAAAAAAGCCCACCTTGGGGTAGATGGGCTATCAACTAGAAACTACAGCATTGATTTCTAAAGAGAATTAGAACGCATTTCGTATAAGGTGTATTATGTTAATTTTAGAAAATCTTTATATATCAGCATCAATTTTTTAGGATTAAAATGTTAGTTAAAAAAGAAAGATTAAGACCACTAACAATTAAAGACAATGTATGGACCGGAATTTTTTCTGCTATTTTAAGTATTTTGTTCTTATTTACCAATGAATACGAATTGGCCTTATCTTGTGCACTGATTTCAGGATTTACATTACTATTTGCTTTGTTCAGAAAACACATAAATGATGTACTACCACTTTCGATAAATTGGTTATTTTTTTTATTATTACTCTTTGCTGGAATTTCGACAGGCGTAACAATAGCACAAGATATTAATCAATCAGCACAGCAAAAAGAGATGTGCGGTCAAGTCGAAAATATTTATATTCCGCAGCGTAGAGGAATAGAAACCTTTGATTTAGTTAATAAGCAACAACGTTTGAATGGATTACCTTATTTTAGATATAAAAATCAGATACACGAAGCAAGTAATCAAATTTGTGTAATCTATTCACATGCTGAGAAATGGAATAAAAATCCTTATATCCACATGGTAAAAGCAAATCAAACAGGATATTCAAAATAATTAGATTTTTTATCTTTGTGCAAAACCGAAATAACCTTATACGATATAAACATCCATAAGCCTCTATTTAACATAATGGATATTATACGAAATGCATAACCTATAATTTATACTTATCAGTAAGTTAGTAAGCCTAGTTCTATTTCAGTTCTAGGCTTTTTTATGTTCCACGCTATTTCGGACGTTTTATAGGCATATTTGATACTTTATGCCAATCATTTTCCTACTTTTTAGCTTTGTAGTTTTTTAAAGCTGCACGCTGTTTATTTAATTCATCTACTGAATTTTGACTTATTGCATTTAGTGCTGCCATAGTTACAATGTAAGCAGCATTTTCTTGAATTAGTGTTGTTCGCTCTTGTTCGTAACGTATCCAGCTTTGGTGTTCAGAATAAACATTAATTCCTTGAGCCTCATATTCTTTAGCTTTTAATCTAACATTTACTGCGGCAGTAGTTTGATACGGAGAAATTTGTGACATAGAGACTATGTCAACTGATGCATTTGCCGAACGTAATAATTTGCAGACCTTATCATAATTTTCAAATACGAAACCTTTCTCTTTGATTGTTCTAATCAGTGATTGATTAGTTGTAAAATCAATTGAACATTCGTCTTTTGCATAAGTTTGTGTTGTTGAAATTAGTAAAATTGATGATGCTAATGCATACTTTAGAGCTTTAATCACTTTATATTACCAGTTGGTTTATAGAAATATTTAATAAAAAAGTATCTAAAATTAGACAATTAATTGTACTTTTATTTAAAATATTGTTCCAAGCGAAATATGACTTTTTTAAAAGTTCTTAGCTATTTTTAAGTATAAAAAAACCCGACCAGGGATGATCGGGCTAAAAAATAAACTACAGCACTAATTTCTGAAAGGAATATAACATAAATCACAAAAAAATAAAGATGTGAGCGTTCCTTCACAGGTCGGGCTAGTTGCCCTTCGGGTCGATACATTCGTATCGAGCAAAGCCAACATCCCTAACACAAAAGCAAAAGCACTGGACTATATATAAGGACTTTCCCTTCAACTTATGCTGCAACAACCAACATCATTGGGTAATCCTCCCATAAATAACCGAAGTTAAAAGTAGAGGTTAAGCAGCCATTAGTGGTTATTTGCAACAGTGCCCTTTTTCTTATGCACGTGGCATGTTCCCTCAGGTTTGATTTAAACCTTCTGCAGTAGAAGTTGAACCTCAACAGCTTGGGCTGCAAATAATTTTTAGCTCAAGTTTGATTGCTCTAAGTAATCTATAACCACCTTCTGGTGAGATAGATATTCAGAACACAATCCGACGAATGGAGTTGTTTTTTTCCACTGCTGTTTTACCATCTTGATTATGTTACACAATCAAGATGAACAAGTAAAATGGATGAATTTCAGCATGGTGGTGCCCGTGAAGGTGCTGGTCGCAAACCAGTTCATGAAGGCCCAACCAAAGTGATCCGGGTTCCCGAAGCCCGTGTACTGGAGATCAGGCAGTATCTGGATCAGATAAAAAAACCAGCCCGCAATGATGTTGCTTCGATTACTCCGGTTGAAGCCAGAACACATTATGAGATTCCGGTTGCCTTGCAAAAGGTGGCTGCAGGTTTCCCTTCCCCAGCCCAAGACTATATCGACAAGACCCTGGATCTGAACGAGTTCCTGATCCAGAACCAGCAGGCTACCTTTATCGTTGAGGTGGAATCGCTTTCCATGCGCGATGCCGGGATTGATCTGAAGGACAAGCTGATCGTGGACCGCAGTATTGAGCCCAAGCATGGTGATATTGTTCTGGCCCTGATCGACAATGATTTCACCATCAAACGACTGATGATTGAAGGCGACAAACGCTGGTTACAGGCGGAAAACCCGGATTATGCGGATATCCATTTGAAAGACGGTCAGACCCTGCTGATCTGGGGTGTAGTCACCAGTGTCATCAAGAAGTTCAGATGAACAGCCCCGAGCGGATTTATGCCCTGATCGACATCAACAACTGTTATGTCAGTTGTGAACGGGTGTTTAATCCCAGCCTGAATCACCGTCCAGTGATTGTGCTGAGCAATAATGATGGTTGTGCAGTGGCCCGCAGTAATGAGGCCAAAGCCCTGGGCATCAAGATGGGTGTTCCGTTGTTTCAGGTTCAGGACATTGTCCGGCAGCATCAAGTGGTGGTGCTGTCGAGCAACTATGCCCTGTATGCGGAAATGTCCAATCGCTTCCATTCGATTTTGGCCGGTTATGTGGCTCCGCATGAACAGGAAATCTATTCGATTGATGAATGTTTTCTGGATTTAACCAGTTATGCACAGCATTTTGACTTGACCCGCTATGCCAGAGAGATGAAACAGCGGATCTGGGACTGGATCGGGTTGCCGGTATCCATCGGGATTGGTCGCAGCAAGACCGAAGCCAAGCTAGCCAATCACCTTGCCAAGAAATGGCCTGGCTTTGCAGGCGTATGCAATGTGCTGGAGCTGGATTATCTGGATCAGGAAACGCTGTATGCTGGAATTGAGGTGGGTGAAGTCTGGGGTGTGGGACGTAAGCTGGTCAAAAAGCTGAACCAGATGGGCATCCATTCGGTACTGGATCTGGCCATGCAGGATGCGCATCGCATGGGAAGTTTGTTTTCAGTGCTGATGCAGCGCACGGTGCTGGAATTACAGGGCATCTCCTGTTTGCAACTGGAGGATGCTCCTGCACCCAAGCAGCAGATTGTGGCTAGCCGCTCCTTTGGAGAACGGATTACTGAGCTGGATGATCTGAAAGAAGCCATGGGTAAGTATGTGCAAGATGCAGTCATGCGCTTGCGTGCGGATGCCTCGCTGTGTGGCTGTATCATTGCTTTTGTGCAATCCAATCCCTTTGATCAAAACACAGCGTATTACAGCAAATCGTTGGCCTTTGAATTCCCGGAACCCACGGACTGTGTACTTGATCTGATTCATGCTGCGATGCAGTTACTGCAAGGCATCTATAAGCCAGAGGTAAAGTATAAAAAATGTGGGGTGATTCTGACCGGTCTGGTCAGCAAGACCCGCTATGTGCCTGATCTGCTTACAGACCATCGCCAGCGTGAAAGCAACGAACAGCTGATGCAGGCTTTAGAAGCCGTGCAAGCCAGATATGGCAAGACTAAACTGGCAGTGGGATCGTGTTATTTACCACAGCGGAAATGGTCGATGAACCGGACACATCTGACCCAGAACTATTTCAGCTGGCAGGGATTATTGAAAATTACCCATTAAGCCAACACCCCTTTTTAGGTTAAACAGGTGACAATTAACAACCGGACATCTATCCAGCCCCCCTATTGCGGACGGATCGCTGCTGGGAAGATACTCATATCGCTATGGTAAAACATTGAGCTCATCATATTGCAAGCAACTCAGGAGGCTTAAATCGCATGGCTAAAACAACAAAGGACGAAATCCCTGTAGAAGAATCAGCTCAAGCCAGTGAAGTTTCTGACAAAGTAACGGAAGCTAGAGCGTTATTGGGCAAGCAAATGTCCGCAAACCTGATTGCGATCGCAGAACTGACCCATACCCCGATTCCACACATGCAGGTAGATGAACACGGGGTTTTTCACGAGATTCAAAACACTGATAGGTAGACCGGCATGGATTGCAGTAACGGACGGTATTCTCCTGTTCAATCGGTCGAGTGCTCAGATCCGGTTTGATCGTTATCGTTAAGTCCATATTTTTGTACCTAACACATGGTTTTATACAGTTAAGTACAGGAATACGTACTGAACAGACAAAGCGTTTTTATGGTCCTTAGGCTTTTTTTCTATTCCTTAAAGGTGTCATTGAGCGCCTGCTGAACCGCCTCAATCCTTGATTTGCAGGCTTTGTAGGCGGTCATGGATTCTTCAACGATCGCCATCAGGTTATCAATATCCGGTTCTTCCTGCGATTCCAGCAGTTCGGCATTCTTCTTCAGAATCTCGTAGCCCTGTTTGAAACTGAGTTCTTCATTGTTCATGTGTATTTACCTGTGTCACGGTGGCATCAATCATGCCATCCTGGAGTTCGATCTGGAGTTGCTGGCCAGTGATTTGTTGCACTGAGCGGATGGCTTTGCCCTGACTGCGGACAATCGCATAGCCTTTAGCCATCACGTTTCGTGGGTTCTGTAGCAAGGTTTCCCGCATCAGGGATTCGGTCTGCTGTACAGCCTGCCGCAGCTGTTGCTGGGCAAAATACTGGGTATCGCTTTTCAGCAGATCAACGCTACGCTGCGCATCATTGAGCTGGCTTTGTGCCAGGGTTTGGATGGTTTTCAGATACTGGTCATTCTGGCTTTGATAGGCGGTCAGCTGATGCTGGGACAGCAGTTTGATGGTTTGCAGCGCAGTACTGGCTTCATTGACCCGTTCGACAATCAGGTTACGGATCCCGGCGATGACTTTACTTGGGGTATCAAAGGAGCGATGCGCGATTTCATCCAGAATGGTGCGGTCTTTCTCGTGGCCAATGCCCACCCAGATCGGCACTGTTCTTTTACACAACAGTGCAGCCAGATCATAGTCGTTCAGGTACGCCAGATCATTCACTGCTCCACCCCCACGGATGATCACAATTAGGTCGGGAGCGGTCTGGTAATCTTGAGCCCACTGCCTGAGTGCACTGGCCAGAGCCTGCATGATGCTGGTTGGGGCAGTATTGCCCTGGAAGGTGGCTGAATGATAAACGAAGTGGCAGACACCCGCCTGAGCCAGGGCATCGGCATCTTTTTTAAAGTCTCCCAGCCCGGCGGCATTTTCCGGGGCGATGACCAGTACGTTCTGCAAATCAAAAGGTGCCGGTAGCTGTTTGTTGTTATTGAGCAGGCCTTCCTGGGTCAGGCGCTGCAGGATCTGCTGATAGCGTTTGGCAATGTCACCTAAGGTGAAGCTGGAGTCGATATCTTCAATATTGACGGAGAAACCATATTGCGGATCAAATTTGGCTTTGACCTTGATCAGGACATTCAAGTCTCTGGACAGTTCAATGCCGCTTTCCCGTTCAAACCTTAACACGATTTTTTGTGCGGTGAATTTCCACAGGGTGCCTTTACAGCTGGCAATCACTTTATGGCTGTCTTCATCTTTCTCTGCCAGTTCCAGATAGTAATGCCCGCCTTTGATGCTGAGATTACGGATCTCGGCTTTGACCCATACCGCTTCATCGAAAGTCAGCTGGATGACTTCCTGTACGGTGGTCAGGTATTCACTGAGACTGAGTTGGGTTTCTGACATGAAAGAAAATACGGAATGCGGTCATTTGATCCTACAAAATAACAGCTTTCATTGGCTTTGTTGCATAAATATGTAAGCATCTGATTTAAATAAATTTAATTTTGGATCAAAAACAATCAAAACTTTTAAAATCATATGGTTATGAAATCTTTGTGCAACAAAGCCACTCACAAATATAGCTAACTAATAGTGAGTATCTAATCGAGGAGGAAAATTTGAAACTTTCAATAATAAATAAACTTTAAAAACAAGGAAAAAATGATACCTCCTGCCATATTCAAAAACTCTAAATATACGTGAATATTGCTGTATTATTTTTATTCAATAGCACACATGGATCTGACATCTGAACTACTTTTGAAGTTTCCAGCAACACAGATAAGTACTCTAAAAAATTTCAAAAAAAGCAGAATCACCATTCATCCACAAGCGTATGGTTTCAACTTATGCTACTTAAATATGTTTAAAAATCTCACTGCAGATTTAGATATTTCTAATCGCATAAAAGAACTCCATGTGTGGAAAACTTCAGAATTTGATGGCTACTCCATTTTCAATAATATTCACTTATATCTTAGCTATTTAAAGCAAGATATTAATGAAGTCACTTTAATTATTCACAATCAACAATCTTTTTCAGATGATGAGTTAGCATTTCTGATGGAGTTATGCAGTCGTGAATTTATTCAATTCATCAAATCTACAAAATTTGACATTAAGACTTTGAACCCACGAAAAACATTGCACTTGATTAATACACATCTTTCACGTCAAACACTATTAACTCTTAACAAAGGATCATCTTTAAAACCACATCATCAAATGAGTCTGGAACTGCTAGCACAACTACTTGCATGTTCTCGAAATCAACTGAATCAGCGGATTAAAAATATTAATCAACAGCGCACACATATTTTTAATGAATTATCACTCAACAGCAGATGTGTAAAAGAACTCATTGATCACTCTGATAGTTGCCTAAGTACAGAAAAAATTTGGAGATCATAGTGTGGAACGATCTAAACGAGCATATTGATTTGCCAGTTATTTCACTGCAAAAAACACTAGAAAAACTGTTTGGTGATGAGCAATTTGAACGTACGCAACATATCAACTTTGTAGTTAAACTATTGTCTTCTCAACAGACTGACAATTTTTTGGTTGGTCTTAATCTCGATTACTTTGATATCGATGTAGAGTTTGATTCACAGCTGCCGACACCTCTGGTAATCGCTTTCACGAAAAAGGTTAAGATTAGTGATTTACCCATTACGTCATACATCAATTCAATTGCGCAATTATCTGAGTCAAAAACTCATGCGCAACATTGGAATATTCTAGTTTTAAAAGCGGCAATTTATTTAATTGCTCTTCCTGAGCTTAAACCAGAGCTTTTTAAACAAGCACACACAGAACACTTCAATACCGTAAAGCGCTTATTCCAGCGCTTTAGGACTGCAAATAAAAATTTAGATACTGAAAAAAAATATCAAAATACAGAAGAGTATCAACGTCTCTGGAGTACCTATCTTCAAGATCCAACACAGAGCTTAGAACAATTTATTCAACATCTGATCACATTAGATACGGATGAATTGCCGGAGTTTGATCGCAATCTACTCAATGATATTCGCATTACTTTTAACTACGTTTTAAAAAACAAAGCGAAGATTGCACGTGCAAGTATCGATACACAACTTCAACATCAGTTTCTTGATGAAGAACAATTCATTGAAGAAAGTATCGAAATCAAAAAAGGGGCTAAATCTAAAGCACTGAATATAGAAACCTTAATTGATGAGCCGATTAATCGGCAAATTGTTGTCAATCCAACTGACGTCACACCACTCGCAGCACATTCAGAAACGAGTCAAAGCTATGTTCTACCGCTTGTTGCAAAACATATTCAACGCAAAGAACATTTACTCACGTCGAGTAGTTTTTTTCCGAATCCATCTAGCGTGAACCATCTACTGAAAAGACTTCATGTGGACTACTCTGAACATCAAAATAAAAGTGCTTTGATTCTAATGCTCGCATTTTTGACCGGTAATAGTGTGAATGAGTGGCTATATATACAAAGCAAGCGAGCTAAAAACTTAAATAACCGCCAAAAAATGATCAATAAAAATGATCAATTCTTCTTAAACAGTAAATTTAATGTATTTGAAAACCGAGATTTTGAGTATTCAGACAGCTTGCTTAATCAGACGATCTATTTAGACATTCCAATCCCGAATCTATTCATTGAGGATCTCCGCAAAATGGATTCGGTTAGTTTCGATGATATACAGCAATATTTACGCAAATTAAGACAAGAATTATTGATTCCAAAACTGTCTGTCGTAAAGGTGAGTTCTCTACTGCATCATACGGTTCTTGCAAAAACAGGGAATAAACAACTCGCAGATTTAATCACAGGGATTGATGCCAATCAGTCATCATCTATTTCTTATTGTCATCAGAATATTCCACGATTACATGCACAATATGTTGATATTCTAAAATCACTTTGTGCAGATATAGCAAGCACATATGAAAGTTGTGTACCTTCGCCCCCTGATTCAATAATTCATTTTGGTAGTCGTAAAGCTCCAAAACCACAGATCATTACAGAGATTTTTGCTGTATTGAAGTTTAATATTTTTTCACAAGCTGAAGACGATCTGATTGCTATATACAACCACTACAACATCTGGATGTGGCATATCCTGCTTCTTTTTACAGCAGCACGCCCCGTTGCTGAATTCCCTGGATTTCTTAAAAGCTTTAATTTAAAACGCCAAATTTTGATGGTTTCTGACAAAGAAGCAGGCGGTCGCAATGGATTCGGACGTTTAATCCCACTTTGTTCATTTTTAGTTGAAGAGATAAAAAAATTCCTTAAATTTTTAGAATATTTTTCGATTCAAATCATGATGAGTCATCCAGCTTTAAGTGATGCTATACAACAAATAGAAGCAAGTAAGCTGCCCCTTTTGGGAATCATCCAAGATGATGAGTGGAAACCACTAAGTCATTCTACAGTCAAAAATTTCCATCCTGAATTAGGACTTGCTCATGAAAATTGGCATCGCCACACAGCTCGTGCATTTTTGACTCATAAATTTTCTGAACCTGAAATTTTAGCTCTATTTGGGCATGAGCTCATGCAACAAGAAGCAGCACATCCATTTTCCAGTTTATCGCTCTCACAATTTTCTAAAATTGCAGATGTTTTAGAGCAAATGAAAACATATTTTAAAATTACAGGTGTTGAAGATCATGTCATCACGCAATAAAAAAATCTCAGAAAAACGCTATGCTGAAGACAGACGTCAATTCAAACGAGATGAGCCTAAAAAGGACATACGAGCTAATGCAGAACAAGAGCTCCGACAATACTTTGATGAACAAAAATTCTCAAATGAAGACTTAATTCAAGCTTATCCTGCAATTTATGAGTTTATTAAACATAAAGCACCGAATCTTGCCTGGAAAAAATATGCTCATGAATTCTTCCGAACATATATCAAAGACCTCAATAAAAGTAATAACCTAGACCTCCCACTACCTTATCTTACCTTTGAGATGAAACGCGATGAACCAATTTTCACCCTAGATTGGATCCAAGCCGGTCATGAAATTGACATCATCCTCGAAAAACTGTGGGATTACTGGATTCTTGCTCAAGATAGTTCCGCTTTTTCTGATGATGAAATTATTGGGAATATTCTGCTTTGCTCAATGTTATACGGTGGATTAAATCAAACAGCTTCATTAAATGCTTTGCTCGAACATTTAAAAAACCCTGAAAAAATCCAAAAAATTTGCGATTTTAATATCATCTTTTTAGAGCCACTTTCTCGAAGCTATGGCGATCTATTTGTTGATGAAAAAACAATACGAAAATCACGTAATTTTGTTCCAGATCAACTCACACGACTCTGGCTCATTCACTTCAATACAAGACAAATTCGTGACATCAGTCTAGACGTGAATGCGTATCTGCACCTCATTTTTCAAAAAATAAAACATCCATACACCAAAAAGACTTTTAAGTTTTTACGTGACTACGCCAATTTTAATTGGCTACAACTGCAGAATGCAGATGTTGATCCTGCCCTTTCACAATGTTTGTTAGAAAACACACTCACGTGTGGTTTATCAGAACATGAGTTTGAAAACTTTGCATTCCCAAAATTTAAAACTCAATTAAGTGATGAAATCGAACGAAATGTCTCTTCTACAGCCAAAGTCCTACCAGATCTCAATACGTCTGAAGCAGTAGAGAATGTGATATTTATTCATAAAAACTTGCTGAAAATAATTCGCACATCATCAACGGACCAACCTATTGCTGAACTCATTATTGATTTTTGCCTGCGTCACCAAGAGCAGTTTAATGAGTTTTCTAAACGTATTATTTTGTGGCTCATCAGTCTCTATCTACCAAGTTCAGAGCAAATAAAAAAATTATCAGCCACCTTTGATTTTGATACAACTCAGTACACGAAGGTATTTCAAGATAATCAAAAACTCGCAGATAGTTCAATCTATACATATTACACCCGGATCGCAGAACCGTTTTTAACTCATGCCTTACAATACTTCGATGCCGACGATGACATTAATGATCTGCTGAACAAAATCTATCAACAAATCATTAGCAATACACGACTTGCTGATGAAGCAGATCGACCTGAGTTTAAAAAATCTAAAGACCAAACAATCCGGATGTTGAAACGCTTTCACACCTTTCAACAAATTGTTTTTCAAGCAGAAGATTTCGAACTTGAATTTATTGCATCGCAAAGTAGACCTCGTGCACGCATCATTGGTCATACAGCCTTCCAGGTCATATTAAAGAAGTTAAATCAGCTCTTACATGACCAATCCATCTCAGACCATCACTATAAATTATTAAAAATTATTTATATTTTGGCTTACCGTACTGGTATGCGTATTAACGAAATACTCGGGTTACGTGTAAAAGATATCGAGGGTTTAAATCAATTTTCTATCTGGGTTCAACCTTATGGTTCAAAAAAACAAGGGAATCAACATCTGCTCAAAACGGATAGTGCGGAACGGATTGTGCCTGCATACGCTTTGCTAAAAGATGATGAGTACCAATTCTTTAGCGATTTTGTTGTTGAAAAACGCTTAGAAAATAAGAAAAGTTTATATTTATTCAGCAACTTGAATGAAAATAAAAAACTGAATAAACACACTGTCACCGTACCCCTAAAACTGATATTAAATCAGATCTTTAAAGGGCATCATTACTCCTTTCACTCTTTTCGTCACACTGCAGCGAATCATTTATCGCTTTTACTGAACTGTGAATATGCACCACTAGTGCAAAAGCTAACTGACTATAGCGAAAACGAATATCAAAAAATTCGAGCTGAGCTACTTCAAAATCAACATGGACAAAACCATTGGTTTGTTATTGCACATCTCTTAGGACATATAGAGCCAGTTGAAACATTCAAAAGCTATATTCATTTAAGTTATCTCATAGCTGGTCAAAAACTACTAAAACATCATCCAGATATGCCTAATGAATTGGCTAAAAAAATTATGGGCCACAATGCAACGTTTAAAAATTTGAAAATAACAAATGATGAAAAAGACTTTAATTTTGAAAAAAACCAGGCCGTTCTAGCAACTATATTATTGAACGATCAAACAAAATGGCTTCAAAGTAATGCTACTGATATTTTAGATGAACTGTCATTACAAATAGATCAATCCCATGATTTTTTTGCTTTCTTTGTTGGAACAGAAGATTCTAAAATTTCACTTCAACGCTTCTATGAAACGCTCAATATATTGGAGACCACTAACGATCCTAAAAGTGCAGCTCAACGTATGTGCTTACCAGAAGAACTCGTCAATTATTGGTATGAAAATGCCCTAAATTTAGCAAACATTAAATCAAAAAAAGGGAATCCGCGTTTATTTAGTATTGATAGCTCAACCCACTTAAAACCAGCAATGCTTGATAGCGCTGAAGAGCTTCATGCAGTGACTTATTTTTTTGAACATCTACAGAAAATAGCTCGTAAAAATCCAATACAAATTGCATACGTCCTGAATGTATTTTTAAATCGAGTGACCGCATCACATACCGGTATCCATTATCGCTGGAAGAATATCGATCAACTCGAACATTTTTACTCCCAAGTTAAGGCTTTATTTCCTGCCAAATTTTGGCACTTACTTGGACAAGATTTGCAAACAAAGTTAGATGCTAAACAACAGCCTCAACTTTTCAAATTAGCAAAAGCATCAACAGATAAACATCCATCGACTCTAGAAGAGTTTCCTCGTCTACAACTCTACTCAGTAAAAGATGGTCATGCTCTTGCTGCATTTAAATTTTGCTTACATCTAGCATGTATTGGTCGCCCACTACCTATTCAGCTTAATGGATTAGATTACATGTCACCTGATACCGTACATAAGCCTACAACTGTATTCCACCAAGAGGAACTTATTGAAACTGATTAAATCGCCGACTGGACTGCTCCAAGTATCCTAGACACGAGACAGCCTCATTTTGAAGCTGCCTCAAATGCTTCTGGGCTCATTCCTTACCTGACCAGCATTGTGGTAGGTATCGGGCTTTCATCATTTAATTTAGGAAGTGAGCAAATTACGCAGGACATAGTGCAAGATCCCACAGACCTTAAAGTATTCCACCTCATTCAAGGTATCAATACGACACAACACTTGAAAACGGTTAAATGTACCATCGATATGTTGTACTTCTACATCCAGTATTTGATGCGGATGAATATCATCTGACAAACCTAGAATTGAAAGGAGGTAATCGCTGAAATCACCACATCACCATGCTGCAACGGATATTTTTTACCCTCAATCATACAAAAAACATTTTCATGTGACAGGTTGGCGTGTTTTGCTTCAACAGCCGCACCTCCCCTCCTTCATTTTCCAGACGCTCTTTTTCTTCTTTGACCGGTTTCAAGATCAGATCCATCAAAGCATCAAAGGTATTCGGCACTTGCGACAATAGCACACGATCCTGCGGACGTTTCGGACCTGCCAGACTGGCTTCTACCGTCGACATATCTAAAGCCAGCGTATCTGTAAAGACGGGTTCATCCCTCGGATTGCACTAGGCAGCTAAATGCAGGGCTGCGAGGAAATTTTGCTAGAGAGTTGCCAACAATTCAGATCTGGCTGCCAATTCCGTAAGGAGATTAAGGTAAATTGAACCGCGTATTTTAACTGTATTTTCAGAGTGATTTCAGATCACTACGTAGCAAGGGCTTTTACAGATCGAAATGATAAAGTCATAAATTGCTTTTCAAAAAAAAAGAAACTAATATGTTTCTTACAGGACCTAAAAGCAATAAATTTATCTACAATGAATAAGTCTTTACTTCAGCAAGGCTTTGTTTCATAAATATGTAAGCAACTGATTTAAATAAATTTAATTTTGGATTAAAAAATAATCAAAACTTTTAAAATCATATAGTTATGAAATCTTCGTGCAACAAAGCCCTTTCAAAGCATTACAAAAGAAAAAGCCAACTAACAATGTCTAAATTAGTTGGCAAAAGCACAAACCTATTTTTTTTCTAAGTTTTATTTATTTTTCTTCTTTCTTAAACTCCTTAAAATCTGCTTTACGAATCATCGCGTGAATTCCTTTGGTTTTATCGACCACTTGAGACACCTCAAAATCCGTTGCAGCACTTAAGTACGCATACGCAATTTCTTCTGAAATCCCGTATTCATCTACAAGAAAACGTACTGCTTCACGAGTCGACTTACGCATCGCTTCATCAAGGTCTTCATCTAAACCCGGCGTAATCCAAAATTCATCATTTTCACCCAAAGGCTGCTTTAATGACTTACCTGGTATTTTGTCACTCCCCGCTTTTAATACCGTAATTTTAAAGGTCGCACGTGCAGAACCTTCAAGTGCGGTCAATGCAACCTCACCATCACCTTGAACAAAATGACTATCACCCGTATAGAACAACGCACCCGGTACTTGAACTGGATAGTAAGCCGTTGCACCTGCGGTTAAATCATTAATATCAATGTTACCGCCATAGAACGATGGTGGCACAGAATGCACAGGGGCGCTCGTATTTGGTGCAACGCCCATCGTGCCCATAAATGGATTCAATGGGAAACGAATTGCTTTGCCTGACTCGGTTTTTAAAACGCCTTCCCAAATACCCTCTTTATTCTTTTCAATTGGAGTAAAGATGGAAACATTGCCATAGGCTTCTGGGTTTGCAGGCGATGCATGATCATGCTTTTGACGCTTAGGAAACTCAGGCAATGTGCCTTTACCATGACGGTTTGAAATCACACCATAGGGCACACGTGGCTCAACTTTTAAAATCTCGACTTTTAAAATATCACCTGGCATTGCATCTTTGACATAGACAGGTCCGGTAATAATATGTGGACCATCTTTATGGAAATCGTGCTCTAACTTAGAACCTGTAATCAGTTTCGCTTCAGGCAAAATATGCTGAGGTTTCACACCTTTAGAAGTGAAATACTTTTCAGCATCACGCCCTTGGTCTTCAAGCAAGCCTTCATGCGAAACTGTATCAAAGGTAATAGTGCTGCCTGATGGAATGGTCAACACAGGTTTGGCATCTTTGTTAGGTAAATAGCCCCAAGTGATTGTATTCAAGGTGCTTGGAACATAATAATTCCCTTTATATTCCCCACTTTTGAGTAAGGTTGGTTGACTTTCAAGCTGTTTTAAAATTTTAAAATCTTCAGTTGCCGCATGTGCAGAAATAAAAGAAAAGCTTGATGCAACAACAAGAGACAAAGCTAAAGGTTTTAACATATGTTCAAATTCCATGAAAAATTAATGCAAGCTAACTTCATGCAATCCCAATGCCAATCTAGTACATACCCCACCATAAATATTCAAAATTTAATCATTTGATCGATCTCCACTTGGCTTTGTTGCACAAAGATTTCATAACTATATGATTTTAAAAATTTTGATTTTTTTGATCCAAAATTAAATTTATGTAAATCAGATGCTTACATATTTATGCAACAAAGCCATGATTTAGTGAAACGTAATTTTAATGCTGATCATCCTGACCAACTGTGGGTGAGTGACTTTACGTATATTCAAACTCATTCAGGCTGGGTCTATACCGCCTTTATTATTGATGTGTTCTCACGAGCAATTGTTGGATGGAAAGTATCTACACGGATGAATACGTCTGAGAAACGATAATCAAATAGTATAAACTCTAGGTATCAGCAACGTCTGAAACTGAGATCAGTCATGCATAAAACGTCAGAAAAAATTGCAAAACAAAAAAAGGTATTAACTAAAGCTGTTTTATCATCTGCAAAACAACTTGGTTTAACACTGGACCAGCTTGCTATCGTTATCAATTTAGATTCAGTGGAAACTTTAAATTCGCTTCAGTTAGATCCCGATTCAAGTCAAGGAGAACTCGCAATTATTTTAATTCGTATTGCGATATCACTAGATGCTCTAACAGGTGGAGAGGCTAAATGGATGCAGCATTTTATGAAGTCACCAAATAAGCTAACCAAAGGCATTCCGATAAAACAGATTCAGACTACTCAGGGATTAGCTACTGTATTAAACGTAGTCGAAGGACTTCGGCTTCAGGGTAAATATTAAGAATATATAAAGCTTCATTACACAGAAAATTAAAAGTCATAATTTTGTCTAATAATTCAAATTCAAGGTATAAGAAGTTTCTCTTCTCAAGAGGTATACAACTGCCTCATTATTGAGAACTACCATACATATATGGATTCTATTAACCTAATTTGAGGCTAAATTGAATCTTATAAGTTCAATTTAGCTATTCAAGAATCATTATAAAAGTTTGCTATATAGCGAATATTAACCATAATTAGTTAAAAGTTTGCTATATGGCTAACAAATTTCGGGAGAAAAAATGGCTACACGAGGTGAAATAGGTAAAGAAATACGTTTGGCAAGAAAAGGGTTAGGCTATACACAGAAAAGCCTTGCAGAAAAAACTCAAGTCAATAAAACAACAATTTCAGAGATGGAAAATGGCCATTTTACAGGTTCATTTGATATATTTGAACGTGTGCTTGATGGTGTTGGTTTACAATTCGAAGTGAATAAAAAAAAGCATAAATTGCCGCAGTGGGATGAAATTGAAGAAATATTTTCAGAATATGATGAATAAATTGTGAATCGGTACCGAATAAGGTATCAGAAAAGGCAAAGCCCTGCCCATCGACCTCATTGCTCCAGACCACTTGTGCCAGATATTCCAGATTGACCTGATGGCAAATTCCGGTTCTTGGCGGCACCACGCGAAACTGATTGAGCGCCGCCTGCCTCCAACGTAGAAGCTGGTAGCGCTCGCCATTGCGTTGCATCTCAATGGCGACATTCTACTCAAAAGCTTGCGAGCTAGCAAAGTAATCGACCATCACCGAGTGATCGATGACTAAATCCACTGGTGACAACGGATTAATTTTTTCCGGATCACCACCGGCTTTGGCCATTGCTGCACGCATTGCAGCAAGATCAACCACTGCAGGAACACCGGTAAAATTCTGCATCAGGATCCGTGCCGGATGATACTGGATTTCCTGTTCTGAAGTTCGACCGTTAAGCCACCCTGCCAAGGCATGAATATGATGCATCACCCGATGGCTGGGTGTGCTCCAGAATTTTGGTGGCTATTCAGTCCATCATTACTTACATTCCAACTCTCTAGTTTTCCAACTAGCCCAGGTTATAATAATGGCCACCCAAAATACGATTGATCTATTATGAACACCTCCAATGACCCTTTACACGGCAAAAAACTTGCTGACATTTTGGATGAATTATTGGATTACTACGGTGGCTTTGAAGGTTTAAGTCGTAAAATTGAAATTAGATGTTTTTGCATAGACCCAAGTGTTAAATCATCATTGCGATTCTTGCGTACCACACCATGGGCACGTGAAAAAGTAGAAAGCTTATATTTGTACGTCTTACGCCAAAAGGCAAAACAGAAACCGTAGCCCCAGGCAACACCCCTCTCATTATAAAATTATACCAGTCAGTAAAACACCTTTAGATTAAGCATGTGTATGTTGGTTATTATTGTTGACTATCACAATAAATTAGTGACCAAAAATCAAAGTACCCCACCCTACCTTAAATTACACCACACAAAATAAAAACTCTATATAACTGTTATATATAGAGTTTATTAAAATACTAATTATGTTATTTAGTGTATTTTATGTCGGTAACTCTTGCCAAGGTTGGGGTCGCGAGTTCGAGTCTCGTTTCCCGCTCCAAATTCAAAAAGCCCTGATCGAAAGATTGGGGCTTTTTTTATTGCCCATTCTAAAATTTTTGAACCTCACCCCAAGCCTGTTCGCCATTCCTGTTTTATCTGGCTGATTTAAATCGTAGTGTAAATGTATAAAAGCGTTTTTAAAAAACTCCCAGTTTTTACGGGCTGCTGTTTATATTTTTATACAGATCAATTGCTTAAATATTCTGCACAATTCAAGCTTTTTCCAGACACCGGCCCTTTTCAAGCTAGCAGCCACTGTGTATAACAATGAAGCAGACCGGGAAACGGATAAGCATAGGCAAAACCTACGAAAAAGCGTTAGACTATGCCACAATTAATGTCATGAAAATGTCCGTTGAGACAAAAAGAAGGTGAAGGTTGATGCCGCTCAATACAGTTGAAGAGCTCGTAGCAGATATCCGTGCAGGAAAAATGGTTATCCTGATGGATGATGAAGATCGTGAAAATGAAGGCGATTTAGTCATGGCTGCCACGCATGTTCGCCCGGAAGACATCAACTTTATGATCACCCATGCCCGCGGTCTGGTCTGCCTGACCCTAAGCCGTGAGCGTTGCCAGCAGTTAAACCTGCCACTCATGGTCGATGCCAACGGCGCCCAGCATGGCACCAACTTTACCCTGTCGATTGAAGCCGCAGAAGGCATCACCACCGGAATTTCCGCGGCTGAACGTGCGCATACTATTCGTACTGCGGTTGCTGCTCATGCCAAACCGGCCGATATTGTCCAGCCGGGTCATATTTTCCCGCTGATGGCACAACCAGGTGGTGTGCTGCACCGCGCCGGTCATACTGAAGCCGGCTGTGACCTGTCCCGTTTGGCCGGTCTAGAGCCAGCATCAGTGATTTGTGAAATTATTAAAGAAGATGGCACCATGGCGCGCCGTGCCGATCTGGAAGTGTTTGCAGAAAAACACGGTCTGAAAATGGGCACCATCGCCGACCTGATCCATTACCGCATGACCAATGAACAAACCGTTGAGCGTCTAGATCAGCAAAGCATTGATACCGAATATGGCAGCTTTGACCTGTATCGTTACCGTGAACTGGGTAACCCGGATATTCATCTGGCGCTGGTCAAAGGTGAGCCAAAAGATGGCGTGACCACCGTTCGCGTGCATGGTTTTAACCCAACCCGTGACCTGCTAAAACTGAACAAGCAGGATGGTGAACCGGCCTGGAATCTGGACCGTGCCTTAAAAGAAATTGCCAATAGTGATCGTGGCGTATTGGTCTGGATTGGCCAGCGTCATCTGCAGGATTTAGGTCCGGCACTGGACAGCTTAAATGCACCGAAGAAAAGTAAATCCAATGCGGCGCTGTCTCAGCAGTATCAGACCATTGGGGTAGGTGCACAGATTTTACGTGATTTAGGTGTTGAAAAAATGAAGCTGCTCAGCTCGCCATTACGTTTCAATGCCTTGTCCGGCTTTAACTTGGAAGTGGTGGAATACGTCACCGCACAACAAACAACTTAAGAAATCATCGAGGTTTGCTATGGCAGTTCGCCGTATTGAAGGTATGTTACATCTCGCGAGCGAAGGCCGTTACGCGATTTTAGTTGGTCGTTTTAATAGCTTTGTGGTGGAACATTTGCTGGAAGGTGCCATCGACACATTGAAACGTCATGGTGTATCAGAGGATAATATCACTGTTGTTCATGCACCAGGGGCGTGGGAACTTCCGGTTGTTGCGAAAAAACTGGCAGCATCTGATCGTTTCGATGCCATTATTGCACTGGGCGCGGTGATTCGTGGCAGTACGCCTCACTTCGACTTTGTTGCAGGCGAATGTGCCAAAGGTTTAGGCGTGGTTGGCCTGGACACTGGCTTACCGGTCATTAACGGTGTATTGACTACGGATAGTATCGAACAAGCGATTGAACGCTCGGGTACAAAAGCAGGTAATAAAGGTAGCGAAGCTGCTTTAACTGCAATTGAAATGGTTAACTTGTTAAAGGCTATTTAACGCTATGTCGCAAACACTTCAAGCAACTTATGCAGCAAAACGTAAAGCACGTCGTTTTGCTGTACAAGGAATTTATGAATGGCAGATGAGCCACAATCCGGTGCACGAGATTGAAGCACGCACGCGTGTCGAAAATGCCATGCACAAAGTGGATCTCGGCTATTATCATGAATTGTTGACTCAAGTGGTTGCCAATCATGAAGCATTGGATGCGCTCTTAATCCCTGTGCTTGACCGCGAAATTGATGCCCTTGACGGCGTTGAACTCGCAACCCTTCGTCTGGGCGCCTATGAATTGAAAGAACATCTGGAAATTCCATACCGCGTGGTTTTAGATGAAGCCATTGAGCTGGCAAAACATTTTGGCGGTGCAGACAGCCATAAATACATTAACGGTGTTCTTGACCGTTTGGCCAGCTCATTACGTGCAGCAGAAAAACAGCAATCTAAATAATTGACAGATTGATGCGATGGCTGAGTTTTCCATTATTGACACCTATTTCAATCGGCAGCACGTCAGTTCTGTCGACTTAGGTGTTGGTGATGACTCAGCCGTGCTGACTCCTCCCCCACAGCAACAGCTGGTGATTTGCGCCGACACGCTGGTTGCTGGACGACACTTCCCACTAGAGACTGATCCACATGCCATTGGCTGGAAATCTGTTGCAGTCAATCTCTCCGATATTGCTGCCATGGGTGCCACGCCGCACAGTATTCTACTGGCCTTGAGCCTACCCCAAATTGATCACGACTGGCTGAAAGCCTTTAGCCAAGGTCTGTATGATTGCTGCGATCAATTTGGGGTGCGCTTAATTGGTGGAGATACCACCCAAAGTCCACATTTAACCTTATCCGTGACCGCCTTAGGCTGGATGGATACCGGTCAGGCGATTACCCGAGCAGGTGCCCAGCCGGGCGATTATATCTGTGTCAGCGGCACCGTCGGTGATGCCGCCTTTGGCCTGAAGCATCCGGGACATGCGCTGCAGCAGCGTCTGGATTATCCAACCCCGCGCTGCGAACTGGGCCAGCAACTGAAAGGTCTGGCCTCGAGCATGATTGATGTTTCGGATGGCTTGGCCCAAGACTTGGGGCATATTCTTAAAGCCTCAAAGGTTGGCGCCACGCTGGATCTGGATCTGTTACCGCTTAGCGACACTTTGCGTCATTTACCTGACACACAGCGCTGGCAATATGCGCTGGCTGGCGGCGATGACTATGAACTGTGCTTTAGCATCAGCCCGCAGCATTTTGAACAACTTTTACAACAACCGCTGAATGTCCGCGTTACCAAGATTGGACAAATTCATGCAGCACCCGAACTTCATTTTGTGCAGAATGGCGTAGATCATTCGCTCCAATTCCAGGGATACCAACACTTTGCCTAAACCTGCCATTCATTTTAAAGCGATGAGCTGGCCCGACCGCCTGGTTGTCTTCTGTGGGGTCGGGTTTGGATCAGGCCTGTTACCCAAAGCTCCCGGCACCTTCGGCTCGGCTTTTGCGCTGCTATTTATTCCGCTGTGGCTGTGGCTTGGTTTTGCCTATTCGGTTGTGGCGATTCTGCTGATGTCACTGGTCGGGATTTATATCTGCGGGCAAACCGCACGGGTGATGGGCGTCCATGATGATGGCCGTATTGTCTGGGATGAATTTGCCGGACAGTCGATTACCTTTTTACCGCTGATCTATTTTGGCCAGATGAATACGATGTGGGTCATTGCAGGCTTTGCCCTGTTCCGGCTGTTTGATGTCTGGAAACCCTGGCCCATCCGGGTGATTGACCGTCAGGTCGATGGCGGCTTTGGCATTATGCTGGATGATCTGATTGCCGGACTCTGGGCAGCAATCTGTATTTTAATTTATCTTTATTTTATTTTGGTTTAGCAATAACTAGGATTATACATGTCTACCACCGTGATTATTCTTGCCGCAGGGAAAGGAACGCGTATGCGCTCCAGCCTTCCGAAAGTGCTTCAACCCCTTGCAGGACGCCCGCTTCTGGGTCACGTGATTGAAACGGCACAACAATTACAAGCAGATAATATTATTACCATTTATGGCCATGGCGGCGAACAGGTACAACAGGCCTTTGCCCATGAAACGGTTCAATGGGTGGAACAGGCCGAGCAGCTCGGGACCGGACATGCGGTCCAAATGGCGCTGCCGGTACTGGGTCAGGATGGTGTTTCAATTATTTTATCCGGTGATGTGCCGTGCATTAGCCAGGCCACCTTACAGCAACTGGTCGAGGCCAGTCAGGCTACCGGTATTGGTCTGGTGACGCTGACCCTGCCAGATGCGACCGGTTACGGCCGTATTGTACGTGACAATGGCCAGATTCAGGCCATTGTTGAACACAAAGATGCTTCTGAGACACAGCGCCAGATTCAGGAAATCAATACCGGCATTTACTGCGTTAGCAATGCCAAACTGCATCAATGGTTACCAAAACTGTCCAATGACAACGCACAGGGCGAATACTACCTGACCGATATTGTGGCCATGGCCATTGCCGATGGCATGCAGGTGGCTTCAGTGCAGCCTGAACGTGCCTTTGAAGTCGAAGGCGTTAATGACCGGGTGCAACTGGCCGCATTAGAACGTGAATTTCAAAGCTTCCAGGCCAAACAGTTAATGCAGCAAGGCGTGCATCTGATTGATCCAAGTCGTTTTGACCTGCGTGGCAACCTAACCGTGGGCAAAGACGTCCGTATCGACATCAATGTGATTATTGAAGGTGAAGTCGAACTCGGTGATCGGGTTGAAATTGGCGCAGGCTGTGTGATTAAAAACAGCAAAATTGCGGCCGGCACCAAAGTCCAGCCGTATAGCGTCTTTGAAAATGCTATTGTCGGTGAAGATGTACAGATTGGTCCATTTGCCCGCTTGCGTCCGGGTGCAGTGCTGGCCAATGAGGTGCATATTGGCAACTTTGTTGAAGTCAAAAACACCCAAATTGGTGTCGGCTCCAAAGCCAATCACTTTACCTATTTAGGCGATGCAGAAGTCGGCGCCGGTTCCAATATTGGCGCAGGCACCATTACCTGTAACTATGACGGCGCCAATAAATTCAAAACCATCATTGGCGATGCGGCTTTCATTGGCTCAAACAGCTCGCTGGTGGCACCAGTAACCATTGGCAACGGCGCAACGGTGGGTGCCGGCTCGGTAATTACCCGTGATGTGGCTGACCATAGCCTGGCCTTTGAACGCTCAAAACAGTTGAGTAAAGATAATTATCAACGTCCCCAAAAACTGAAAAAATAAGAGGAAAAGATTATGTGTGGTATCGTCGGTGGCGTTGCAGAACGTAATATTAGCAATATCCTGATTGAAGGCTTAAAGCGTCTGGAATACCGTGGCTATGATTCTGCCGGTCTGGCGCTAATCAATGGCGGTCATGTATTACGTGAACGTCGTGTCGGGAAAGTGGCCAATCTGGAACAGGCGGTTATTGAAGCCGAATTAACCGGTTCATTGGGGATCGCACATACACGCTGGGCGACCCATGGCAAGCCAACTGAAAATAATGCCCATCCGCATATTTCAGGCAATGTGGCGGTGGTGCATAACGGAATTATTGAAAACTTCCAGGAACTCAAAGATGATCTGGAAGCGCTTGGTTATGTATTTACCTCGCAAACCGATACCGAAGTGGTTGCGCATCTGGTCAATGATGCCCTGAAATCCACCCCAAGTTTACTGGAAGCGGTGAAACAGGTAGTGCCACAGCTCAAAGGTGCCTATGCACTCGGTATTATCCATACCGATCATCCGGATGAACTGATCACGGTTCGTGAAGGTTCACCACTGGTGATTGGTGTCGGGATTGGCGAGAACTTTATCAGCTCGGATCAGCTGGCCTTGTTGCCAATCACCAATCGCTTTATTTATCTGGAAGAAGGTGATATTGCCCGTTTAACCCGTGAAACCATCGAAGTTTTTGTTGATGGTCAGCTGGTGAACCGTCCGGTGAAAGAGCTGGATGCGACGGTCAGCAATGCCTCTAAAGGTGAATACAAGCACTATATGCTCAAAGAGATTTATGAGCAGCCAGAAGCGATTCAGCAAACCATTTCTCAGGCCTTAAATGGCAATGCGCTGCGTGAAGACTTTCTGGCCCAGGCCGAGCAGGACTTCGCCAGCATCCAGCAAGTGCAGATTATTGCCTGCGGTACCAGTTACCATGCCGGCATGATTGCCAAGTACTGGTTTGAACAGCTGATTGATGTACCGTGTCAGGTCGAAATTGCCAGCGAGTACCGCTATCGCGCACCGGTAATTGTCAACAACACCCTGTACATCTGTATTTCCCAGTCAGGTGAAACCGCCGATACCTTGGCTGCACTGCGCGATACCCAAAAACGTGCTGCAGCCAAAGCGCTAAACATTTGCACCATGGCAATTTGTAACGTAGCCACTTCATCAATGGTGCGCGAAACCCATCACAGCCTGTTAACTTTGGCGGGACCGGAAATTGGCGTGGCATCAACCAAAGCTTTTACTACACAGCTGGCTGCGCTGATGCTGCTGATTCTGAAAATTGGTCAGGTCAAACAGAGCATTGCAGACAAGACCGTTACCGAGATTATCGCGGAATTGTGGCATACGCCAAAAGTGATTCTGGATACCCTGCAACATAACCCGGCGATTCTGCACTTATCCGAGCTGTTTGTGGAAAAGAACCACTGCCTGTTCCTCGGCCGTGGCACCCAGTTCCCGATTGCGCTTGAAGGTGCCCTGAAGCTGAAGGAAATTTCCTATATTCATGCCGAAGGTTATGCCGCAGGTGAACTGAAACATGGTCCTTTGGCTCTGGTCGACAATGAAATGCCGGTGGTGATTCTGGCACCAAAAGATGACATGCTGGATAAACTGAAATCCAATATGGAAGAAGTACAGGCCCGTGGTGGCGAGCTGTTTGTATTTGCTGATGAGCACAGCGGCATTAAAACCAAAGAGCGTCAGCATGTGGTACATATTCCCTCAATCAGTGCGGTGCTGGCACCAATTGTCTACAGTATTCCGGTCCAGCTGCTGTCCTATCATGTCGCGGTACTGCGCGGTACCGATGTGGATCAGCCACGTAACTTGGCCAAATCGGTGACGGTAGAATAAGCACAACAGAAAAAGGCTGGTTCTGTGTTCGTATAATTAAGTTTGTACCAAATAATTAAGTTTAGATTTAATTATTTAAGTTTGGATATTAATGAAGTAAACGAACAAAACCCTACCCTGTAGACCCAGTGATTCTTCACCAAGTCTACAGGGTTTTTAATATAATTAAATTCAAATTAGAATCAGACTAGAAATATAAAATTATTACTAATGTATTCAATTATATAGATATATAAAAATCTCAGCCTAGATTCAAAAAGCATCCCTTTTTGACCTCACCTTGAAAACATTTCATTTTTATTTAAAGTATGCTTCGCCTTTCTGCGCAAGAATTCGCATTTTAAAGCGGGAGAATCTTATACAAACTTAATTTCATCTAAAATTAAAGATACTAAATTTCAATACAAACTTAATTTTAAAATTTAAAAACCATTAGTAATACATATCAACAATTTATGATAAAAAATAAAACAAACTTAATTAAATTACCATAATTAGACGCAGTATTTGGTCATAAAGCAAAATAAGGGATAAGGAACTATGTGCAAACTCTGAATAAGCCTATTAGCTATTCCTGTTACTAGGTGTTTAGTCCCAGATTTTAATGGTGCAATATTCTCAGATAAATGGAAGGAAGCACTATGGGACAAGTTCTACACAGCAGCGCCACAACGACACAGACAGTGCGTCGAGCAATACAAAATAGTCAAGAGAGCTTAAGAACGCTAGCCAAGCGTTACGGCATCAATCAAAAGACCGTCGCAAAATGGAAGAAACGTACTTCAGTAGATGATCTTACAACCGGGCCAAAGAATCCTCGCTCAAGCGTGTTATCGCCTGAAGATGAGGCGGCAATTGTTGCTTTTCGAAAACGCACTTTATTACCACTAGACGATTGCCTTTATGCACTGCAGCCGAGTATTCCTTATCTGACACGCTCGTCGTTACACCGCTGCTTGCAGCGGCATGGTATTTCACGACTGCCTGAGGTACAAGGTGATCGCCCTGTCAGGAAGCGCTTCAAGAGCTACCCCATTGGTTACTTTCATATCGACATCGCTGAGATGCAAACAGCACAGGGTAAGCTTTATCTCTTCGTTGCCATTGATCGAACTTCCAAGTTAGCGTTCACTGAATTGCATACTAAAGCCAGTAAGATGGCAGCCGCGGAGTTCCTGCGCAATTTGGTTAAGGCTGTGCCCTATAGAATCCATACAGTGCTAACAGATAATGGCATCCAGTTCACGACTAATGGCTTTAATAGATTTACCCTGTTGATGAAGAATTTGGATTGTCACTGCTTGCTCCAAAGTTAACATGTTGAGCAGTCCAAAATGACCGCTATATTAACCAAGGGGGTCAGTTTTTAAATGCTGTTAGGGGGTCATTTTTACACTGCCGCTAACAATGTATTCACCTTGCTGATTTTATTGCTGCATACAACTTCGGCCGCAGACTCAAAACATTCAGGGGCCTGACTCCCTACGAGTTCATCTGCAAACAGTGGACAGATGAACCTGAATTTTTTAAGATTGATCCGATCCATCAAATGCCGGGACTAGACACCTAGCAGCCCACCTTATTTAAAATGAGGTATTTCATTCACTGGATATATTAATGTTAATGGATTTGATGTTAATGAGATAAAGCCAAACCGCTGATAAAACTCCATAGCTTTTTGATCCTTAGCATGTATTACAACAAAATTTACGCCAATAATTTGAGCAACTTTTGAAACTTGTTTAAGAGCATGTGCTAAAAGTACTTTTCCAACTCCTTGCCCCTGTGCTGCTTGATCAACGGCAAAGCGCCCCACAACCACACAAGGTAAGGGATAACGAGGTAATCGTTTAGTGAGAACAGCATCAACCCCATCAAATCCTATAGAGGTACTTGATAGACAATAAAACCCCCTCACCTGTGCATCATCATCAATAGCAACATAGGTTTTACTTGTTCCTGATTTCTGATGTTGGGATGCATATTGTTTTATGAACTTATTTAAATCATCTTGCCCACAATTAAATGATTTTTTCTGATGATGGGCTTGTAAAACCTCAATTTTCATCCAATAAACTCATTAAATTTTTCATCTCATCATTTGCAGGGCGCGGATTTTCAAGCAAATTCATTAACATATCACGATCAGCATTATTTACTTTTAACTCGTGATTAGATTTAAGTAATTCTTTTGCTCGTTCAAATGAGGATTGGATCATAAAGGAACTCACACTAAGACCCAATAAATTCGCAGCTTGCTCAATTACATTCTTTGCATCTACGGTTGAACGAACATTGATTCGTTCTGTTGCTAAGTTAGCCATATTTTCCACCAATTTGTACATCATAATGATGTACAAATTATAGCAGATTAAGGTAGTACTCTAACATCCAAATTTACATATTTTGTTCTAAAATATTTGGAATAGAAAATAAGAATTTTACTATGAACCAGAATGAATGGTCGGGTTTGAGTCTGAATATGCAGTTGGTTTACATAAGAATATGCAACGATGTTTACTAAGATGTAATTTGAATACTTTTGCCTATCATCAACGTTTTTTAAACTCATCAATTGAGTATTAAAATACCAGATTAATTATTAAGTTAATGAATTAAATAAATAATTAAATAAAAATTATAAAATTTTGTTTGTATATAAATATATTTAAGTTTGTATATTTTTGCCAAATACAAAATCTCCCCCTTTCAGATATGATCAATTATCCACCAAAACCCACAGGTCTTCTGTATGGCAAAAATTATAAAAAACTATGAAGAACTAGTAACAGAAGGGTATGGCCAGGGCCATGGACGCGATTATAAACCTTGTAAAACTGTTCAAAACTTCAGTTCAATTGGTCGCTCTCACAGAGTACAAGGCCGTGTCAGTAAACGTCTTCATCACTTATTTTCTGATCTAGAGCTATCCACTTTTTTACTACTTGATTGGAATCAGAACGTTACAGATATTCGTGAACATTACCCTTTAGATATCTATGATCTTAACTCTATATGTTCTCGTTATCGGATGAAAAAGGTATCGGTTGATTATATACCGTTTACCCTATCTTCAGATTTTTTAGTTGATTTTGGTAAATTTTCCATAGCACTTGATACTCTTTACAGTAAGGATCTGAATAAAGCTCATGTTATTGAGTCATTAGAAATTAAACGTCGTTACTGGGAAGAAGAGCACAATACGCCGTTCAAGTTGATTACTGAAAAAGACATTCCTGCTACGGTACTAGAGAACATTAAATGGTTGTATGTAGAAAAAAATGACCTTGAAATAACAAATCACATGATTGATCTAGCAGTTTATTTTATGGAAGAAATTAGCCAGTACCCTCAAAGCTCATTAATCCAATTTTGTAAGCATTCTGACCAAACTCAAAAAATGGGTATCGGAGCGACGCTCGCATTGTTTAGAAAATTATTTGCCCTGCGAATACTTCAATTTAATCTAGAAATTTCGTACTTGGAGCTTAAACTCTCTGAGATTCATGCAAGTAATTTGCTCCAGGATGAGAATACAGTCCATGCAACTAATTAATTCAGTTTACATCTTGAATTCAACACAATACCGAATACTCAAATTTTTACCGCAGTATACGGTATGGATTGCGATTGATAATAAAAATGCTTTCCCTGAACTCATTTTGTCCAAGGAGCTTAAAATCCTCTCAGAGGATCAAAGCCTGATACCAGCACAAGATCCTTACGAATACTTAAAACGATTAAACTTGAGTAAAAATTCTATTCAACTCAAAAAAAGAGATGAAAACTTTTCCATTATTCAAGATCTAATTAATGATGAGCACGTGCTTATCAATGCAAAAATTAGGACTGCAAAAATTAAAACTCTACATCTAGAAAAAGAGGTATCAATTAATAAAATTCTACGACTACTAAGACGCTACTGGCAGCGTGGTCAAACTATAAATGCTTTGGTACCAGATTATGAAAACTCAGGTGGAAAAGGCCAAAAAAGAACGATAGGTGATAAAAAAATTGGCAGGCCACGCATCTATGAATCAAATGAAGGTAAAAATGTCACTGAACAGGTTGAATTATATTTTAAGAAAGCCATCGAAGGGTATTTAGTTCCTATCAAAAAACAATCCATTAATGACACTTATCTTCGGTTTAAAAATTTATTTTCTAAGCACTTTCCTCAAGTGCAAGCTGCAGATATTCCGACATACGCTCAATTCTATTATTTTTATAATACACAATATAGAAATGGTAAAAATTCAAAGAGAGTTCTAACCAATCAGAAAACCCTGAAAGATCACAAACCTCTGACTTCAACAGCGACCAAGCAAGCAAATGGTCCTGGTGCACGTTATGAGATAGATTCAACAGTCGCTGACATCTACCTTGTATCATCACGAGATCCATCACAGATTATTGGCCGACCTACCGTATATATTGTTATCGATGTATTCAGCAGAATGATTGCTGGGCTTTATGTCGGCATGGAAAACAGTTCATTTAACACAGCTATACAATGCCTCAGCGTTGCAGTCCAAGATAAAGTGACATTCTGTCAGAGTTATGGCTTGCAAATACAATCGGAAGACTGGCCTATTTATGGTTTACCTGGTGCCATACTTGCAGACCGCGGTGAACTCATTGGTTATCAAATTGAACTTCTTGAAAAAAACTTTTCTGTTCGTATTGAAAATGCGCCACCCTATCGAAGCGATGCCAAAGGTATTGTAGAGAGAGCTTTCGGAATCATTCAGTCACGCTTTAAATCCTACGAGAATATTGGTGTTGTTTCTGGATTCAAGGAAAAAAAGAAAGGCGGACATGATTATCGACTAGAAGCTTGTCTAACTCTGGAAGAGTTCAGAAAAATCATATTAAGCTGCGTCTTGTTACGCAATAATTTTGATATTTTGACAAAATATGATCGTAGTGCCGATATGCCGACTGACCTACCTTCTATCCCCCTTAAGCTCTGGCAGTGGGGTCTACAGCACCGTACTGGGATGTTGAGACAAGTAGATAGTAAATCACTATCTGTTGGCTTGCTACCTAGGATGGATGCTTCATTAAGTGACCACGGGCTTAAAGTCAAAGGATTAGTCTATCAATGTGTGGAAATGCATAAACAGGGCTGGTTTATTCGAAACACTGCAAAATCTCGTCCCAAAAAACTACAGATTGGTTTTGACCCATATTCAGTAAATACTATATATGTTTTCTTTAATGAAAATAAATTGGAATACTGGGAAGCACATTTAAGTGATGCTTCACGTCAATATCAGCATTTAACATGGTGGGAAGCTGAACAAATCTATAAGGCAATTAAAATTGTTGAAAAACAACATTCACAACTGAAATCTGTAGCTGTCGTTGAATTACAGGATTTCACTGACAAAATCATCCAAACTGCACAAAGTCGACAGACCCAAGCAGGAGTGCATCAACTTTCTAAAGCACAACGTACTAGAGATATCCGCCAGAACAAACAAGAAGCGATTCAAGTGGAACGTGCAGAACACCTCCAAAACAGGCCTTTTAATTCTATCCGAACTATCCATCCCAACCAAAATAATACTCAAACACCCCCATCTCAAAATAGCAATCTGGATTTGACCAGTCAGCCAGATTTAATGAGACAATTATTCGAAGAGGACGATGAAGAATGAATAATAATGAACTCGCGCTCAATACATCGATAGAAGACATCTATGGGGATAATCCTCTTATTACTCAATTACCGCCTATCCTTGACACTAAGTCGGTCATTAAACACCTACGAGGGAAACTGAAATTTATTCCAGAGCAGCGTTTCTTGCCCCAACCCGAAAGAATCCATCTGATTGCTCAATTGCCTCATGATTTTTTTCAACCACTGACCAAACATCTATCCCTTGAGCAAAAAATTTCTATTATGATTCGGCAAGGTTATGTGAGTAGAAACATCACTAATGGTGATAGACATCGACATTTACACGCTGCTTTTCAGCAACTAGAACCATCAAATGAAAGCTGTTACCGCTATGCACCTCCAGAGTCGACTGCAACTAGCATGTCAATTATAGGATGTTCGGGAAGCGGTAAAACAACGACAATGAACAAAATTTTGCGTTATTACCCGCAAGTGATTGAACATAGAGAGCTGGGATTAAAACAAATTGTTTACCTTAAAATTGATTGTCCGCATGACAGCTCTTTAAAAAACTTATGCTCAAACTTTTTTAGAGCAGTAGATTTAGCATTAGGAGATACAAACTTCGAGCATCGTTTCACCAGAAGTCGCTTAAATGTGAATGCCATGCTGCAGCAGATGAAAATTATCGCAAATAATTATTCAATTGGACTTTTAATCATTGATGAAATCCAGCATTTGAATACAAAAAAATCTGGCGGGGCTGAAATCATTCTTAATTTCTTTGTCACCCTTGTGAATGTGGCATCCATTCCAATTGTGATGATTGGGACACCCAAAGCCAATGAAATTCTGCAAGAAGACTTAAGATCAGCTAGACGCAGTGCAGGATTAGGCTCTTTAATCTGGGAACCTATGCGCAATGAAGCACCCACTCCCGATCCTAGCACCCCTGATCAAATGATCATTTCTGAATGGTATGCTTTCACCAACAAGCTGTGGCAATATCAATGGGTTCAACAACCAGCTGAACTGACCGATGAATTAAGAAACACTTGGTATTATTATACGCAGGGCATTCCAGATTTAGTGGTTAAACTGTTCTGCTTGGTGCAGATTCATGCAATCACCATTGGTCTGGAAAAAATTACATCTGAACTTTTTAAAAAAGTCTACGAAGAACAATTACAGCCAGTCCACGATATTTTGGATGCACTCCGCTCAGGCAACCCCACACGTATTGCACGGTATTCTG
Source organism: Acinetobacter sp. YH01025 (assembly GCF_013420185.1). Taxonomy (NCBI): domain Bacteria; kingdom Pseudomonadati; phylum Pseudomonadota; class Gammaproteobacteria; order Moraxellales; family Moraxellaceae; genus Acinetobacter; species Acinetobacter sp. YH01025. The sequence continues at coordinate 32,258 of NZ_VOYR01000015.1, forward strand.
ACTTAACTATCCCTCAAGTTCAAATTGAGGAATATGTTGAACAACACCGTTTAAAAGCTGCATTAAAAACGGAAATACAGCGTAAAGATCTAGGACCACATTATTCCACACTTATAGGTATGCTAACGGCCTTAGGTCACCCCGCTGCTACAATAGATCTGCATGTCACTTCTGCATTAAAAAAATATCCAAACGAGAACTTACAGGTACTACTCCAGCATATTCTGGAAGTATTAGACGGCTCTGTAGCAAAAGATAAATTGGACCAGCCTCAGACCACAACTTCGGTAAGAAAACCAAGAACATCACGCAAAGTCATGAAAGCAGAAGAATGGAAGAGCACTGAAGCCAATGACTTACGGAATTTTTTCAGTCAAGCACAAGAAAAGGAAGTAGATGTTTATGAGCTATTAAAATCATCTCACTATTTGTTTGATCCCACCTCTCCTGTGTTGCATTAAACAAAAAATAGAGAGTAAGTGTATTATGATTTCAAATTTTCCAATACCATATCCAGATGAGTTAATTTACAGTGTGATTGCACGTTATGCTATTCACAATGGAATTTTAAGTCCCAAATACCTTACTGAAGAATTATTCAATAATAGAAATTTGACGCCAACTTACGATTTACCGTCTTACATAGACAAATTGGCCAGTTATCTACCAGATTGCTATGATGCACTCCATTTAATCAACCACCACACCTTATTGCCAATTTATCAACCGTTTCAACCTGATACAGTGATGCGTTATGCTGTACATGTATTACAGGGTGAACAGTATCAATCATTACATACCAAGTTGGGAAAAAATGCGTCGCGAATCAAATCTGTGAATTTTTTTCGGTTCTGTCCGCATTGTTGGCAAGAACAGATGGAACAATATGGTGAAGTGTATTGGAAACGTAGCTGGCAGATTACAGGATATGAATATTGTATAAAGCATGAATCTGCCCTTTTTGTCAGCTCTGTTCCTTGCAATGGGCTAGACCGAAGATTTTATAATGCTCATTTAAATGTCCTTATTGACTCCTCACAACTTTTTATTAATTCACAAGACTTAAAGCGTCATCTAGAGTTAGCAAAAATAATCGAGGATCTACTTATTCAATCTAGCCATATTGCAGTACAAGATGTTTCGATTTTATCAAATGCCTACTTCAATCTATTGAAAGACAGAGGCTTACTGTCAGGTCAAAAAAATATCAACTACGAAAAAATTCGTCACCTTGTCTTAGATTACTGGGGCGAAAGCTTTCTTAAATACTATCATTTAGATGATCTTCTTTCTGAGAACTGCTGGCTCAAAAATATGTGCAGGAAACATCGTAAAGCATTTTCTTATCTTGAGCATTGCATTGTATTAAAATCGCTGGTTCCAGAGCAAAAACCAATTGAAACATATAAGCAATATGTTAGCTTAGCATCAATAGAAAAAACAAACTTAGATCGGCAGCACGAAGCTCCCCCTGTATGGGTTAATAATAAAGTTGATAAGATCTTATCTAAAGATCAAAAACAATGGACAAAATTAATTCAGAAAAATTCTGTTAAGCAGGCACGTCAATGTGATCCTGCACTTTACGCTCGGTTATATCGTAATCATAAGAACTGGCTATTACTGACAAATAAATCTGCTGTGATATTACCTTCAGCCATTCCCAAGCCACGTGTCGATTGGAAAAAGCGAGATCAACAATTGATTAAACAACTCATCAAAATCCGGGATCAATTATTAGAAGATCTCGACTCTCCACAATGGACAAAAAAGTTTTTTATTAAGCAACTTGGCTCGGTAAGTATGATTGAAAAAAACTGGAGGTTTTTACCACTCACCACCGCCTTTCTAGAGCGTTACGCAGAATCTGTAGATTGTTATCAAATACGCCGTCTTACACGAACATTTATTCGTCAACACACTGACAATCAGTTCTATCCACCGAGTGTTTTTCTTCGACTATCCGGATTAAGTCCTGAGCGATTAACGCCAGAAGCTCGTAGATTTTTTAATAATATTGAGAGAGAAATAAAACAATGAGCGATTGCCCAATCGAAGAGTTACCGAAGAATTTGATTTATTATACTGCAACAGAAATTAGTCGACGTGGTCAAACTCGGTTTGATATTAATACTCACTTTTTTAATCCAACTATTAATCGTTCTATTCAGCTTAAATTACCAATTGAGAGTATTATTCTTTATGATTACCTCACCCCAATTGCAGATTCTGAGCCAAAGGAATTATTTTTCCATACACTTGAAAGTGTAAATTTCACAGCATTCAAAACAATCACTCTATTGGGGGATGAGCATAAAAAAAGAGATCAAGGCCGGATCTGTTTTGAGTTTGATTACTACTCAAAAGTATTAAATAAAAATCTTATTATTCAAATACCGAAACTCATTCTTGCTCGGGATCTATTCTTTTCACATCCTTATCTTTTACGTGCAGCACTGTTTGCGGAAAACTATTCAACAGATATTCTAGTGGATACGAATGATGAAAAAGCTATTCATATTACTATTGCGCAAAACAAAAAAATTCTGAGCGCAGATATCTCTGATCCTCATTTTTTGAAAAAATTGGCCTTAATTCTTTTACAACCTGATTTAAATAAAGCCTTCCTTAGTATTTATCAAAAAACAATTATTGATCAAAACAATGCTAAAAATTTTAATTTCGATATGAATACTCCTGAGATCAAAAATATTGATCTAACAGTAGATGGAATTTATGATAAAGAAACTGGTATTTACAGAATTGAACGCATCACATCTTTCAAAAATTTGGAGACTGGGATTGATAGACCTGTACAATTTCATTTTACTACAAGAAAAATGATACAACAGGTCAAAAATCCTCAAGTTCAAAGTTCAAATAAACCAAAACTAACAAATTCCTCTAAAGAGAAATTGAATCAAAATGCTGATGCAGATATCGATCAGCGGTTGATCAAGCTAAGAAACCTACCTGCAGAAATTTATACAATAGAAGACTTAAAAATTTCTTTAGAAACGCCGCCTACTAAAACTACAGTACGGAAGAAAATACTAAAGAAAATGGATGAAAATAAAAATCAAGATGAAGGATTTGCAGGAGGAGAAGGAGATATCGAGGGCACAATACCTGGATTTACAAACGAATCAGACACTCAACTAGAGCGAATCACGCATAAAGACTTGATTAAGGTGTTGGACCAAATTGAAAAAAAAGGATATGACGTTAAAGAAATCAAGAACTCTCCATTTAAAAAATATAAACTTTTTAGAGGGCATAAGTTTTCTAATGGTAAGCAACTACGATATTTTTATGTCTATAAAATTATAAACAAACAAAATCATGAAAAATTTTATCTATGTGAAATTGATACCTCTGATGGCAAAAAGAACATCTCCACATTACTACTCCGATATGAAGAAAGAACACAATTATTAATTGAGACCGATTTGGAAAAATTAAACAATTCTATACTTTCTCAATCGCTCAGTTGGCCTAAAAAGTTTCTATCTGAGATAAGAGGTATTACTGCCTTTACTACGATTAATCATCCGTCTAAACAGAAACAACTAGACGATGAAAATTATTACGCTGACTGGGCTCAACGGATCATAGTAAAGGTACAGTTGATATAAAAGTTAAATGGCAACTTGGCATATAGGAACTACTTTCCTTCTATAATCATACCTTCCTTACTTCGCAGGAATTATTTCGAGAATTTAGATGACACAACTTACTTGTTTTAAAGCCTATGATATCCGCGGCAAACTTGGTACAGAACTCAATGAAGAGATTGCTTATAAAATTGGCCGTGCCTATGGACAAATTTATCAACCTAAAACAGTGGTTGTGGGCTGCGACATCCGCCTCAGCAGTGAAGATTTAAAACAGGCCACCATCAAAGGCCTGAATGATGCGGGCGTCAATGTGCTTGATCTGGGCATGACCGGCACCGAAGAAGTCTATTTTGCCGCCTTCCATCTGGATGTCCAGGGTGGGATTGAAGTCACTGCCAGTCACAACCCGATGGACTATAACGGCATGAAACTGGTACGCGAAAATGCCCGTCCAATCAGTGCCGATACTGGCTTAAAAGAAATTCAGGCTTTAGCCGAAGCCGGTACATTTACCGAAGTCGCAGTTAAAGGAACCACACAGTCCTACAATATTTTGCCGGAATTTGTAGATCATCTGATGACCTATATTGATCCAGCCAAGATTCGCCCAATGAAGCTGGTGGTGAATGCCGGCAATGGTGCTGCTGGTCATGTGATTGATGCGATTGAAGATAAATTCAAGGCCCTGAATGTTCCGGTGGAGTTTGTCAAAATTCACCATGAAGCCGATGGTACGTTCCCGAATGGGATTCCGAACCCGATTCTGGTAGAAAACCGCGATAGCACCCGCGAGGCAGTACTGGCGCATGGCGCAGATCTGGGTATTGCCTGGGATGGCGACTTTGACCGCTGCTTCCTGTTTGATGAAAAAGGCCAATTTATTGAAGGCTATTACATTGTGGGGCTGCTAGCCCAAGCCTTCTTGCTGAAGCAGTCCGGTGAAAAAATTGTGCATGATCCGCGTCTAGTCTGGAACACTTTTGATGTGGTGGAACAGTATCAGGGTGAAGCAATTCAGTCCAAATCTGGGCATGCCTTTATTAAAGATGTGATGCGTGAGCACAATGCGGTTTATGGCGGGGAGATGAGTGCCCACCACTATTTCCGTGACTTTGCCTATTGTGATAGCGGCATGATTCCATGGTTATTGGCAATTTCAGTCTTGTCTGAAACTGGTCAATCTTTATCGAGTCTGGTTGAAGAGATGATTGCCAAGTTCCCATGCTCAGGTGAAATTAATTTTAAAGTGGCGGATACCCAAGCCACCATTCAAAAGATCTTTGAGCACTATGCCGATCAGAACCCGGCCATTGATCAGACCGATGGCGTAAGTCTGGATTTTGGCGCCTGGCGTTTTAATGTGCGTGCCTCCAATACCGAGCCTTTATTACGTTTGAATATTGAAAGCCGCCGTGACCAGCAACCCAAACCAATGCAAGACTATGTCGATGAATTGACCCGCTTGATTCAGGCTTAACACAAAAAATGGAGCTCAACGCTCCATTTTTTTATTGTACGAGGATCTGAACCTACTTAACGATAGCCATTGGGATTCTGTTTTTGCCAGTTCCAGCTATCAGCCAGCATATCTTCCAGACCATACTGTGGTTGCCAGCCTAACTCGGCAATAGCACGCCGATTGTCTGCAAAAGAGGTTGCCACATCGCCCGCCCGGCGCGGTGCCAGTTCAAATGGAATCTGTACCCCATTGACCTGTTCAAAGGTATTTTTCACCTGCAACACGGAAATCCCGTTTCCGGTTCCAATATTCCAGGCACGACAGCCCTGGGCATTTAAACGGTTATTCAGTGCGCATAAGTGTGCATTGGCCAGGTCCACCACATGGATATAATCGCGGACGCCTGTGCCATCGACGGTATCGTAATCGCTACCAAAGATTGAAAGTTTTTCACGACGACCGACAGCTACTTGGGTCACATAAGGCATCAGGTTATTTGGAATCCCTTGCGGATCTTCACCAATTTGACCACTTTTATGTGCGCCGACTGGGTTAAAATAGCGCAATAAGGCAATTGACCAGCGCTCATCTGCAATCGCCAGTTTTTCCAATAACTGCTCAATAATCAGTTTGGTATAGCCATAATTGTTGCTTGGCATCCCGGTGGGCATTTCTTCATTTAAAGGAGAGGTATTAGCTTCATCATACACCGTTGCAGAGGAACTAAAGACCAGTTTAAACACCCCTGCGCGTTGCATCGCCTGCGCCAGGCTGATAGACCCGGCAATATTATGCTCAAAATAAGCCAGTGGAATTTGCTGACTTTCCCCCACCGCTTTAAGACCGGCAAAATGAATCACCGCATCAATCTGGTGCTGCTGGAACAGCTGATCCAGACCGGCACCATCCCGAATATCCCCTTCAATAAAATGAAGACTTTTCTGGGTCAGTGCTTGTACCCGTTGTAATGATTCTGCCGAACTGTTCGACAGGTTATCCAGCACCACCACCTGGTGCCCGGCATTGAGCAGCTCCAGACAGGTATGCGAACCGATATAACCGGCTCCACCGGTAACCAGAATATTAGCCATCTGATTTTCCCAATAAAATTTGTAATAAACCCTGTGTCGAAGCATCCAGTGCCGATACATCCTGCTGCTGGCCATTTAAAATTGGCAACAGCTGATTGGCAATTTCCTTACCCTTTTCCACGCCCCACTGATCAAAGGGGTTAATATTCCAGATTACCGACTGGACAAAGACCTTATGCTCATACAAGGCAATCAGCATCCCCAAGCTATACGGATTCAATTCCTGAATCAGGAAAGTTGAACTCGGCTGATTACCGGCATATTGCTTATACGGTGGCAGACTGGCCAGCTCGGCCTGATCTAGCGCCTGATTACCAAAAGCCAGTAAGCGTGATTGCGCCAGACAGTTAGACAGGGCCAGATGGTGCTGTTCGACCAGCGCCTCTGCACTTTCGGCATAGGTAAACTGGTTGGCATTGTAGCGTTTGACCGGGGCAATAAAATCACAGCTGACCGCCTGTGTGCCCTGATGTAGCAGCTGATAAAACGCATGCTGGGCATTCGGTCCCACTTCACCCCAGACAATTGGACAGGTATCCAGTTCAACCGCGTCGCCACTGCGCTGAATCGATTTACCATTCGACTCCATTTCCAGCTGCTGCAGATAAGAGGCAAAATATTTTAAGCGGCCATCATAGGGCAAAACTGCATGGGTCTGAATATCCAGGAAATTATTGTTCCAGATGCCGAGCAGACCCATCAACACCGGAATATTCTGTGCAAAGGGTGTGGTCTGGAAATGCTGATCCACCGCATAGGCACCCGCCAGAAAGGCTTTAAAGCCTTCCACGCCAATAATCAGCGCAATTGGCAAGCCGATACAGGACCAGAGTGAATAACGGCCACCGACCCAATCCCACAGCAGGAACTGGTTTTCTGGCGCGATGCCCCATGCGGTCATTTTATCGGGCTTGGTCGAGACCCCAACAAAATGATGCTGTAATACACGGGCCTGTTTACCCAAGGCTTTTTCCAGCCATAAACGGACGGTTTGTGCATTGGACAAGGTATCAATGGTGCCAAAAGATTTAGAGGAAATAATAAACAGCGTGGTTTCCGGACGCAGCTTATGCAGCAGATCCGAGAGCTGGCTGCCATCCATGGTCGAAACGAAATGTACGCTCAGCGGCTTGGCACTTGAATGTTTAAAATCGGACAGCGCCTGAGTCGCCATCAAAGGCCCCAAATCTGAACCGCCGACGCCAATATTGACCACATCCTGAATTACTTCACCGGTGGCACCGCGGCACTGCCCGGCATGAATTTTTTCCACCAGCTGATACATTCGCTGTAGCTGGGTCTGTACCTGCTGTGCCAGTTCCGGATGAGTACTGTCCTGTTCTGGCAAACGCAGCGCCCAATGCATGGCTGCACGCTGTTCGGTATAGTTAATCGGGTCGGTGGAAAACAGGGTGTTGATCCAGCCCGATAAGTCATGTGCCTCAGCAAAGCGAATCAGCTGCGCCAGTACTTCGGCATCGATCCGCTGCTTGCTATAATCGAAAACCAGCGATTTTAAACGTACGGAGAAGTGCTCGAAACGCTGCGCATCCTGTGCAAATAAATCGGTTAAATGGCACTGTTCAAACTGATTTTTTAAAGTCTGTAACTGTAATAACAGTGAATCACGCGTATGTACCGCTGCTGAACTGCTCATTAGCGTCCTACTCCCATATAGGCAAAGCCTTGCGCTTTGACAAATTGCGGATCATAGATATTACGGCCATCTAAAATTAGTGGATGCTGCATACTGTTGAGCAGGGTTTTATAGTCCGGACTCCAGTAATGTTTCCAGGCGGTTAACAGGCACAGCGCATGGCTGTCTTTAACAGCTTCATACTGGTCCTGACACAAGATCAGATCATCGCGTTCGCCATACAATGCCTGAATTTCCGGCAAGGCTTGCGGATCGTGTAACTTAACCTTAAGCCCTTGCGCCCACAGCGCCTTGAGCATGGCGTGAATGGGTGAATGGTGCACGCGTGAAGTATTTTCCTTAAAGGCTGCACCCCAGATGGCAATGGTTTTGCCTTTTAAATCACCCTGATAATAGTTCCACAGTTTGCGAAACAGCAGTTCTTTTTGCTGCTCGTTAATTTCCCAGACCTGGGCTAAAAGCTGACTTTTGACCCCGGTGGTTGACACGGTATTGGCCAGGGTCAGGACATCATGCGAGAAGTTTTCTCCGCCAAAACCGGCGCCCGGATACATATAGGACGCGCCAATCCGGCTATCCGCCGCCATGCCCTGGCGCACATGTTCAATATCAATGCCCAGTTTTTCTGCCACCACAGCCAAGTCATTGATATAACTGATTCGGGTCGCCAGCATGCCGGAAATGCTCAGCTTGGTAAATTCCGCATCCAGCACCGGCATAAACAGGTATTGCTGCTTGCGCGGGAATAAAGGACGTAAAAATTCCTGCACTTTGCTCTGCACCTGCGGGTTCATACAGCCCACAGTCAGCTGTTCCGCCTGGGTAATACTGGCCAGCGCATTCCCTTCCTGACTCATATCTGGCAGATACACCCAGTCATCTTCAGGTAGTAGCTGTTTCAAACGTGCCGTCCCCTGCAGACCTAAAGTTGAAGCATTGATCATCAGTTTCGGATGAATGATCGGGCGCTGCTGGAGCTGCTGCAACAATTCAATCAGTAGTGGCTCTTCAGCCGGGTTCAGGCTAAACAGATAGACATCCATCTCTAGCCCCAGCTCTTTCAGGCTACAGTAATGCAGAAAGCCTTGCGCATGTTGCTGCTGCAGCAGCCGGTTGACCGCCTCATCCTGAAAATCAGGCGCTTCCGGGCTATCTTGCTCAAAAATGTCACACCAATAGACCTTGTGCCCACATTCTGCCAATAGCGCCGCCATCACCCCGGCATAAAGCGTTCGACCAAAAACTGCAACCTTCATGCTGACCTCTGCCCCGTATTAGTCTTTAAGCTCTTGAATCAACTGTTTAAATGCTGTACCTAAACTTGGATGGTCCACCCCGTAATGCAAGACCGCCTTTAAGTAACCCAGTTTGCTGCCACAATCAAAGGTCTGGCCTTTCATCCGGTAGGCTTCGACGGTTTCCAGCTGCTGTAATGCGGCAATGGCATCGGTCAGCTGGATTTCATTCCCGGCCCCTTTCGGTGTGGTGGCCAATAGCTGCATAATTTTGGCCGGCAATACATAACGCCCAATCACGGAAAGATTAGAAGGTGCAGTACCGACCGCCGGTTTCTCGACAATCCCCTGCATGGCCGCACTCTGACCTTCTGCAGGTGCAGCGGCAACATCCACAATGCCATACTGATCGACCAGATGCTCCGGCACGGCCTCAACCATAATCTGCGCCGCCTGTGTGGCATTAAAACGTTCAATCATCAAGGCCAGATCATTTTTTTCTGCCTGATCTTTGACCAGTACATCTGGCAGTAACACGGCAAAAGCCTCATCACCGACAATGTCTTTGGCACACAGCACCGCATGACCCAGGCCCAGTGGCTGTGGCTGACGCACACTAACCACGCTGACCTGCGGTGGTAGAATTTCGGTAATTTCTTTTAGCAAATCCCACTTTTGCTTCTGCTCTAATGTGGTTTCCAATTCAAAGTTACGGTCAAAGTAGTTTTCAATTGAAGCTTTGGAAGAATGTGTAACCAGAATAATCTGCTCAATACCGGCAGCAACCGCTTCACGCACCACATATTCAATCGCTGGACGATCGACCACGGTCACCATCTCTTTAGGAATAGATTTACTGGCTGGTAAAAAACGGGTACCCAAACCTGCAACGGGTAAAATCGCCTTCTTAATCATCTGCTTTGACCTAATCTCAATATTTTAATTTACTTTGACTTCTTTACCACGCTGATAGCCATCAACATAGTGCTCCAGCTGGCTTAATGCCCAATCAATATCCGATTGCACCGCGGTTAAATCATTGAAGCGTTCAAAGACCTGCAATAACTCATCCAGAGGATACATTTTTTCATAAGAACGTAAAATCCGGCTGTGTTGCGTCACTTCGGTATTATCGGCATCAATCAGTAATTCTTCGTAAAGTTTTTCACCAGGACGTAAACCGGAGTACTGGATTTCAATATCGCCGTCCTGACTGTCGGCTTCACGAACTTTCAGGCCACTCAGCGCAATCATCTGACGGGCCAGATCCTGAATCCGTACCGGCTCGCCCATATCCAGCAGGAACACATCACCACCATGACCCAAGGCACCGGCCTGAATTACCAGCTGTGAGGCTTCAGGAATGGTCATAAAGAAACGGGTCACATCCGGATGGGTCACAGTAATCGGGCCGCCCTTGGCAATCTGCTGTTTAAATAATGGCACCACAGAACCGGATGAACCGAGCACGTTCCCAAAACGTACAATACTGATCTGGGTCTGGTCCTGCGCTTCCGCCATGGCCTGACAGTACAGCTCGGCCATACGTTTTGATGCACCCATGACATTGGTCGGACGCACCGCTTTGTCGGTCGAAATCAGCACAAAGGTTTCAACGCCATTTTTCACCGCAGCATTCAGGCTAAAGGCGGTGCCAATCGCATTATTTTTCAGACCAGCAATCGGGTTACATTCTACCAGCGGCACATGCTTATACGCCGCCGCATGATAGACCGTCTGCACCTCATACTGTTCAATAATCCGTTCCAGTTTGGCCTGATCAAGAACCGTACCCAGAATCGGGATAATTTCGACATTGGACGCCAGACGCAGTTCTTTATCAATGCTATACAGGGCAAATTCGGTCAGCTCATAAATCACCAGTTTCTGTGGCTGGTTTTTAATAATCTGACGGCATAATTCGGAACCAATTGAACCACCGGCACCTGTGACCATCACCACTTTGTCTTTAATATTTTTTTCCAGCAGCTCTGCCACAGGCGGCACCGGATCACGACCCAGCAAGTCAATAATATCAACCTCCTGAATATCGGAAACGCGGATTTCACCATCCACCAGTTTGGTCAGCCCCGGAATTTCAGTAATTTTTAAATGTGCCGGTTCCAGAAATTTGACAATTTCACTTTTGCGGCTACGCCCCACAGAAGGCAGCGCAATCAGGATTTCATCAATCCGCAATTTGGCAAAACATTTAAGTGCTGTTTCCGGCAAATAGACATCAATACCGCCAATATTCTGTCCACTTAAAGACGGATTATCATCAATAAAGAAAATGGGTAAATGTTCATTAGAGCGGTTTAAGGTCGCGGCCACCTGCTGACCGGCATTACCTGCCCCATAAATCGCGATGCGTTTTTTTGGGATACCCGCCTGCACATAAGAACGGACAATAAAACGGATGATTCCTCGGCTAAACCACACCCAGGCGAACATCATAAAGCCGAACATCAGCGGAATTGAGGTTGGAATAAAAGCATCTGTTAAATAGGCCAAGGCATAGAGTCCCACCACTGCCAGGAAAGTCGCCAGGCCCAACTTGACCATAAACACTTCATTGTAGGTACGTACAATAAAGCGATACACCCCAAACACAAACAGCAGGATAACCGCAATTGCACTGACCCATAGTGAACCAAACGGAATATTCGGCACCACCTCTGCACCAAGGTCAAACTGACGAATGGCATAACACAGCCAGATTAGCACTGGAAATACACAGAAATCCAGAATGACCAGAAAAGCCAATTTGGCAGCACGAGGGGATTCGACGAGAGGTAGGATGACGGATTTCACTTGATGTGTCTTCTCAATAGGAATAGTACAGCTCAGTTCAATTATTAATATTGGAATGATTAAACTGCAAATTAAACTCAGTTTGTAAAATGCATCAGTTGATGCATTTTTTATATGACATTATTGTAGCGTATATTGAATTATATACGCTGAATCACCTGGGCAATGGCCTGTTCGGTTGTGCGAATATTATCTTCCGATAAGGTTGGATGCACCAGGAACATCAGGCTGCTTTCACCCAGCTGCTGGGCATTGACCAAACGCTGTGCAGGTCGCCATGGCGTACCATCGAATGCATGCTCTAAATACACTTCTGAGCAGGAACCGCTAAAGCAAGGCACGCCCAGTGCATTGATTTCGGCCATAATCCGGTCACGTGACCAGCCTTCTGGCAACTGCGCCGTATTGACCTGTACATAGCACTTATAGTTAGCATGGACATAATCACTGTTCGGATAATGCACGCTAAAATACGGACTGTCCTGAAATACCTTCAAAATACGTTGGGCATATTCAGTCCGTTTTTGCGTCCATTCTGGCATACGCTGTAATTGTATACGTCCAATCACCGCTTGCATTTCCATCATGCGCCAGTTGGTGCCAAAAGAGTCGTGTAACCAGCGAAACCCTGGTGGATGCTGTTTGTTGTAAATGCTGTCGTAATTTTTACCATGGTCTTTATATGACCACATTTTTTTCCAGAGCTGTTCATCATTGGTGGTGACCATGCCACCTTCGCCACCGGTAGTCATAATCTTATCCTGACAGAATGACCAGGCACCAATATGGCCAATTGATCCGGCAGGCTTGCCTTTGTACATGGCACCATGTGCCTGTGCACAATCTTCAATCACATACAGACCCTTTTCTTTTGCCAGTTGCATAATCGGGTCCATATCACACATCCAGCCTGCCAAATGCACACAAATAATCGCTTTGGTATTTGGAGTCAGTACCGCTTCAATGGTGCGGGCAGAAATGTTTTGTGAATCGAGCTCTACATCTGCAAAAATGGGGTTGGCACCTGCTGTCACAATGGAACTAGCAGATGCAAGGAAAGTACGTGAAGTCACAATCACATCATCACCCGCACCGATTCCCAAGGCTTTCAAGGCTACATCCAAAGCCACGGTACCATTGGCCAATGCTACTGCATATTGTGTGCCAGCAAATTGAGCAAATTCTTTTTCAAATTCACGACATTCCTGTCCGGTCCAGTAGTTCACTTTGTTCGAGAGCAATACTTGAGATACGGCATCTGCTTCCTGTTGAGTAAAGCTTGGCCATGGTTCAAAGGCAGTATTTAGCATGGTTTATCCTGGAATAATCTGATTCTTTAAATATTAAAAACTACTTCTTTTCAAGTATACGCGCTGGGTTGCCAATAACAGTTACACCGGGTGGTACGCTTTTTGTGACAACAGCTCCCATACCCACCACAGCTCCTTTACCAATAACTAGCGGTTGGTCTGGGGTACCCTGCTTAATGACAGCACCACTTCCAATATAGGCATGGTCTTCAATATGAATATTGCCATTACACTTTACACCAGGGGCAAAAGTGACATAATCACCAATCACACAGTCATGCTCGACATAACTATATAAGTTGGCATGAAAGCATTTACCAATTTTGATGTTTGAGGTAATACTGACAAATGGGCTCAGCGCTGCGCCGGCAGCCAGCTCAATATTGTCCATTAGCACCACATTATCTGCCTGAACCGTCCATAACGCGATTGAATCCTGTTCAAGTCTTAGGGCAATTTTTTCACGAACCTGACTATTGGCAATGGCAATGAGCACATATTTTTTTGCGGCTGTTATCTTTTTGAATGCCTCATAGTTCATGGCGCGGTGTGAATTAATTATGGCCTCTACACTTAAGCCATCATCAATAAAGACAATTTCAGCCTCTATACCAGCGCGTTTTAATTGTGCTCTGGCAACCGGCATTAAACTACGACCACAGCCCGATGCGCCATAAACAGCATAGAGATCAGTCATGATGGTCTACTTTGCTACCCGTAAATTTGGTCATTGTGGCTTCACCTGCTTCATTAATGCCATCTTTGGCGAGCACTTTTTTCACCGTTTTTAGCATAATTTTAAAATCTAACCAGACCGATTGATTTTCGACATACCAGGTATCAAGTTTAAATTTTTCTTCCCAGCTTATGGCATTACGTCCATTCACTTGTGCATGACCAGTCATACCTGGACGTACCAGATGACGCTTGGCTTGTTCTTCGTTATAAAGGGGTAAATATTCCATCAGCAATGGACGCGGCCCGACAATGCTCATATCGCCTTTAATCACATTCCATAACTCTGGCATTTCATCCAGACTACTGGAACGCAACATTTTACCAAACGGGGTTAAACGCTCACTGTCTGGTAATAGGTTACCTTGTGCATCTACTGCGTCTTTCATGGTTCGGAACTTGACCATCTCAAAAGGTTTGCCATGTAAACCGGGACGTACTTGGCGAAATAAGACAGGAGAACCCAGATTTTTTTTTACTTTATACGCAACAAATGCATAAAGTGGTGAAAGCAGGATCAAAGCAATGGAGGCGATGATAATATCGAGAAGGCGTTTTAGCATTTAGACCAGACCCATTTCTTGCATCATATGTGCGTTTACCTGATGTACATCGTATTTATGAAGGGCAATCTCTCTGGAGCGACTTCCCATTTTAGCGATAAGCTCTGGCTGAACAATCAGTTTCTCCATTGCCTGTACTAAACTTTCTACAGATTTTACTTCAACCAGAAAGCCGTTATCGCCATCGGTAACAGTTTCACGACAACCAGGCGCATCAGTAGTAATAATTGCCCGGCCCATTGCCATGGCTTCCAAGACAGTACGGGGGGTGCCTTCACGATAGGACGGCAACACATAAACTGAGCTTTCTGCAATTGCCGGACGCACATCGGAAAGTTTTCCCCAGTAGTTTAATGTGTTACTGGCCACCCATTGATCCAGTTCTGGCTGGCGAATGGCCGATGGATTTTCATCAATCCAGCCCACCAGATTAAATTCTACATGCGGATATGTATGTTTGATGATTTTTGCTGCTTCGGCATATTCACGTATACCTTTATCTACCAGTAAACGTGCAATTAACAAGAAGGCTATTTTAATTTCTTGATCAGCCGTTACAGGCAATGGCAATACATTGAAGTCGGCAACATTGACCCCTGAACCATTCACTACTACTGTAGGTGTTTGAGCGTTTAAAAGCTTTAAATCCTGAAAAAGTTTTAAGTCATCCGGGTTTTGAAAAAATGCCTTATGACTGCGCGATAATGCCTGCTGGTATAAACCATGAACCAATTTCTGAAAAACACTACGCTTACCCTGAGTTTCTACATTTTGAAATGCATAGCCTAGACCTGTAATTAAGGCATAGCGATGCGGTACTTTTGCTAGCCACGCGGCCAGTGTTCCATAGATCACCGGCTTGATCGTATAAGATAAAACATAATCAGGTTTAATTTTTTTTATAAGCGTATACAGGCTCCCTAATGTTTTTAAGTCTGCTACCGGGTTGGTACCTGTACGCTGCATGGAAACTTCATGTACAAAATAACCAAGTTCTAAGAGTTTTTCATGCTCGGCAGCAAATGAAATCAGATCAGGTGCAATAATGTGGATTTCTAAACCTTGTCGCTGAATAGCTTCCAGTAGTTTTCCGCGAAAGTTAAGCACTGAGGGGAGGAAACTGGAGATAATTAGAAATTTGCTCATTTTAAGTCCTTCTCCACAATAGCTTTAGCCTGATTCCAAAATTTCGCTCTGCGTATACTTAGAAGTTCAGAATCATATTCTTTAACCTTAGTATAGTTTGCCTTACCTTGCTCATAACGTAATTGCTGCGAAGAAATTAAAATTTCGATTTTTTCAGCTAACTCTTTTGGATCATCTAAATGAACAAGAAATTCATCTGGTAATAACTCAGGAATGCCTCCAACCCTAGTTGCGACAGCAGGTAGACCAACACTCATAGCTTCTATTAAAGCCCGGGGTAGACCTTCTGTTCGACTTGGCTGAATATATAAATCCAAATCTTTCAACCAATTTATAACAGCTTCTCCACCAGAAAGAGACCCATCAAAATAAATTTGGCCGGCTATTTCAAGTTCCTTTGCCATTTCTAAATAGTGATCTTTAAGTTTTCCCGATCCCAAAATATGCAGCTGGACCATACAATCCTGTTCTTTAAGTAAGTGTACAGCTTTTAATGCATTATCTATACCCTTATACTCATTATTAAAAGATCCAATTAAACCTATTTTAATTTTTTTTTCATCTTTTAAAGCATATTTATTTAAGCTTAAACTTAATGGCTTAATATTAACTTCAACATTAGATGCATAGGCTTGTAATTTTTTTGTAGGATATCTTTGTTGCAAATCATACTGAGTCACATATATGACACCATCAGATTTTTTTATAAAAAATTTATTTAAAGATGCAAATATATAAACAAAACATTTAAATAATAGACTAACTTTATTTTTAGAAGTTATCAAAGCTTCCTTAGGATCACCTACAAGCTCAATAAAATATTTTTTTCTAAAAAATAAATTTACCAATAAAATAAAAACACCTAAAAAACTAGGTAAACGCACAATTAATGCATCTGCTTTTTTTATCTCCTGTAAAACTATTGTAATATTTTTAAAAAAATATTTAGTAAAAATAGAAGAAAAACTAACTCCTTTCACTGGTTTAAAATGAATATTCGAGTTATATATTTTGTTTAGTTTATCGCCTTGCTTGTTTTCAATAACTCTTGAAATTACATTGATATCAGAATTAAAAGCATCATAACGTGAAAAAACTTCAGTTGTGAACTTACCTTCTGAATAATAAACACCACTAAAATCAATAAATTTGTGGTCATGGACATACAGGATACTTTTCAAGCTCATACTACTCGTTGATTCATTTTCAATTTAAGCAACCATAAAAACCAAATAATATATGCAAACATAAATGCAATCATTTGAACCATCATTAATATTAAAAATAAAAAAATAGAAAAAATCCTAAAATTATTAGAATCAACTTTCATTACAAGTTTAAAAAAAATAAACACTAAAAACTGTATAATCAATAAACCTAGAAGACCAATATTAGCAACAATTTCATCATAAATACTTGTTGTCATACCCCAACCCCATAATTTGGGCTCTTCATAAAGCATTGCTGAAGTGAAATATTGTGCATAGGGATAAGGTTTATTTTCCCAAAAATCACGTGGAATAAAGAAAGTAGCACTAAATAAAAAACTATCCCCCCTATTAGGTAATATTTTTATTAGGTGAGGATTAATTTCTGCATATATTGCCATTTTCAAACGTTGATCTCTAAAAAAATCAATTCTTACATTTTCATAATTCTCTTCAAAAGTTACTTTATTACCGAAATCTCTGACAGTTGCTTGATACCAATTACTATAAACACCAAACAAAGTAGATAAAAATATTACAAAAATAAAAGACTTAAATGTCCTAGCTTGCAAAATGGAAAATAATGAAAGAAAAAATAGAAATATAAGTACAATAGTCCTTTTGCCATTAATCCAAAAATCAAATAATGCTAATAGGAATAAGAAAATAACAAAAATATAATTTTTATTATAATTTTTAACTATTAAATAGGCTAATATTATTACACTTAAAAATGTTGAAATATTTATATAACCATGAAAACCACCTACAACCTCATTATAATCTCTTAAGCCATTTCCACCATACACCGCATAGACACTTTTATCTGGCGAAAAAGCAAATAGAAATATGGGAAATAAAGATATAAAAAACAAAAGAACATCTATTTTATTTAAATTATTTTTTATATTAATATCAATTATATTTTTACCCCTAAAGAAGTAATTAAAATACGAAACAAATGTAACAAAAACATTATATATAATAACTACTGAAAAGTCACCTTGAAAAGCATTAAATCCCGGAAAATTATAATAACTTGGTGTAGTAAAAATTATGTCCAAAAATAAGGGAAAAATATAAATTGAAAAAAAACATACTTGTATTAAGGTTAATGGCTTTATTCCAACTTTAAAGATAGAGTATGCACATAATAAAGTTGGTATGAGACAAAGAATAAAAGTAAAAAAATCAAATAAAAGCACAATTATCCACCATAAATTTTACTTAATGATAAAACATTCCTATAAACTGAAAATTTATCATCAACAATATTAAAATTACTTTTTTTGAAGTTTGTAAGTGCTTCTATCCATATACTCTCTTTTAATTCTAAAAATATAATCCCCCCTACATTACATTCTTTAGTTATAGTATCTGATACCAAACAATTTAATTTACTATATTGAGCTTCCACAAGAGATAGAGGTAGTCCTTCCCACAATGAAGGAAAAACAAAGATATCAAATACACTTAATAAAATCAGTGGAACATCGTTTCTTAATCCAGTAAAAATCACATAACTTTCAACTTCTAAT
>NZ_VOYR01000016.1:0-40492 GCF_013420185.1 Acinetobacter sp. YH01025
ACTCTAGATCAGCATCAGATGAAATTAACTTAAATATTTTTAATAACTTATTATCTTTCGACCACCGGGAAAATTTCTTGAATATGGAGTTTGGCTTTCCGAAGGCAGCAGGTAAATCCCGCCACGGCAGCCTGTACGGATTCTATAAAGAATAGCTTCAATAAAATTTCGAAGATTTTGTTTGAGATAAATACGAAAATTACGGAAAATGTTTTCTAACTTAGACCAGTGTTGATCAGTCAATATTGTACGAGGCATAGCGAGGAGTAGATTTGGTTTGGCGATTAAATTCTACTTTTTCGCTATTTTTTTTGCACAGTAAATGTCAACAGACCCTAAAATATCAGCACTAATGATTGATTTTAATTTGTAAAAAATTGCTAAAAAGCCGATCAAGCATTGATCGAAGGTCGAATTTAAAGCTATTATCAAATAATACAAAATATAGTTTCACTATACAAAATAAAAGAACGCAAGCGATAGGAGAGAGCTTCAATGAGCACACAGCCATGGATTGCTGAATATCAAAAATGGAATGTAAATCCTGAATTTACTCAGCCAGATCCCACCCAGACCTTGAGTCAGACCATCGCTGAAAATCTAGAGAAATTTCAGGATAAAACAGCCTTTATCTATTTAGATAAAAAGTTCAGTTATCATGATATTGATGTGTATAGCCAGAAAATGGCGACCTTTTTACAGAATTTGGGGCTAGAGGCGGGTAGCCGTATTGCGGTGATGCTGCCAAATATTATTCAGTATCCAATTGCAACCTTTGCCATTATTCGTGCCGGTTATATTCTGGTGAATGTCAATCCGATGTATACCCAGCGTGAGCTGTATCATCAGTTGCAGGATTCTGGTGCAGAAGCTTTATTTATCCTGAATCAGACTTTAGATCAGCTCAAGGATCTGGATGAATGCCAGACGCTTAAATATGTGATTTCGACCCATCCACTGGATCTGGTGAAAGCGCAAGATACCGTAGTGCATCCACAGGCAGCGCAATATCCGGCCAAGACATTCTTTGATTTTAAGCAGGCACTTGATCAGGTCGACACGATTGATTTTAAAACACCACCCCAACAGCAAAATGACACAGTCATTCTGCAATATACCGGTGGCACAACAGGTTTATCTAAAGGCGCTGAACTGAGTCACCGCAATATTTTATTTAATATTGCCCAGAACAGTACCGTGTTTATTAGCCATTTTGGCGACCGGATGGCAGAAGAACATGAATATGTATTTTGTGCCTTGCCGCTCTACCATATTTATGGGTTTACCATCTGTTTGTTCAGTTATGGCCTGAGCCGTGGTTTTGCCAATGTGCTGATTCCGAATCCGAGAGATTTAGACGCTTTAATTGACCAGTATGCCAAGCATCCTCCGACGGTTTTTCCGGGGGTAAACACCATGTTTAATGCCTTGGCACATCATCCACGTTTTAGAAGTCTGGATCATCGTCAGCTGAAGACCACCACCGGTGGGGGTGCGCCGGTACTGAAAGCCACAGCTGACCTGTGGTATGAAGTCACAGGCCGTTATATTTATGAAGGCTATGGTTTATCCGAAACTTCACCGACTGCAACTTTTAACCCGCCTTTAAGCCAGCGTTTTAGTGGCACCATCGGTTTACCTTTGGCAGGTACCGATATTCTGATTCTGGATGATGCAGGCCAACCGGTAGCGATTAACCAAGCTGGAGAAATTGCCATTCGCGGTCCACAGGTGATGAAAGGCTATTGGCAGCAACCGGAAGCCACGGCGCAGGTATTTACCAAAGATGGCTTTTTCCTGACTGGCGATATTGGCTGTATGAATGAACAGGGCTATATCAGTATCCTTGACCGTAAAAAAGACATGATTCTGGTGTCTGGCTTTAATGTGTATCCGAATGAACTGGAATATGTGCTGTCTCAACATGTCAAAGTGTTAGAAAGTGCTGTGATTGGAATTGATGATGAAAAGTCTGGTCAGGTCCCGAAAGCATTTATTGTTAAACAGGATGCTAGCCTGAGCGAAGATGAAGTCATGGCTTATTTAAGACAGCATTTAACCAGTTATAAACTGCCTAAATATATTGAGTTTGTGGCGGAGCTGCCAAAATCTGCAGTCGGAAAAATCTTGCGTCGGGAATTGCCGAAAACCCATCAGGCGGATGCTACAGCCTGCTAGTTCAGATTTAAGAGAGACGTAGGAGAGGAAACTCTCCAATAAAAAAGGAATCCGAGGATTCCTTTTTTATTGTCGGTGGGATGCCGCCTTAGCGCTGCTGGATAATCTTTTTGGCTTTATATGCCTGCATTTCTTCTGCGCTTAAAAACTGGCTTAAGATATTGTCGGTATCTTCACCTAAGCACGGTGGGGCTTTTTTATATTCAACCGGGGTTTTGGACAGTTTAATTGGCGAGCCAATTGAGGTGTAATCTTCGCGCAGGGTATGCGGCATCTGAATTACCATTTCACGTGCCAGCACCTGTTCTTCTTCCAGAGTCTGTTGCAGGTTATTGATCATGCCCACAGGGACCTTGACGGCGTGAATTAAATCGACCCAGGTTTTGGCCGGTTGGGTATAAAAATGTTGCTGTAAAATTTGGGTGACTTCTTCACGATGCATCACTCGGCCAGAGTTGCGACTAAAACGCGGATCTTTCGGTACTTCAGGTAGGCCTATGGCATCACACAGCGCCAAGAACTGCTGATCATTGCCGCAGGCAATAATAAATTCGCCTTCCTGCGCCTTAAATACCTGATAAGGCACAATATTGGCATGTGCATTACCAAAACGGCCCGGCACTTTGCCTGAGGTCAAATAATTCATGGCCAGCACCGATAAAGAGGCCACCTGAGTATCTAACAAGGCCATATCAATATGTTGGCCTTCACCGGTTTTTTCACGCGACAGTAAGGCGGCCTGAATGGCAATTGCAGAATATAAACCGGTGGTCAGATCGGCAAAAGCCAATCCAGCTTTTTGCGGGCCGCCACCGGGTAAATCATCGCGTTCACCGGTAACGCTCATCATGCCGCCCATGCCTTGAATAATAAAGTCATAACCCGGTTCATGAGCACGTGGACCATGCTGGCCAAAACCGGTAATCGAACAATACACCAGACGCGGGTTTATATGGCTCAGGCTTTCATAGTCCAGACCATATTTTTTCAAAGAACCGGCTTTATAGTTTTCAATGACCACATCACTGGTTTCAGCAATTTTTTTAATAATCTGCTGGCCTTCCGGGGTTGATAGATCAACAGCTACGGAATGTTTGCCACGATTGGCCGAAAGATAATAGGCAGATTCATGGGTATCTTGTTGCTGGTTGTTTTTAAGCCAGGGCGGTCCCCAGATGCGCGTATCATCGCCATGATCAGGCTTTTCAATTTTAATTACTTCTGCACCCAGATCGGCCAGAATTTGACTACACCAAGGTCCAGCCAAAATACGGCTGAGATCCAATACCCGAAAGCCTGTTAAAGCACCCATCTATTCTCACACTCCTTGTTCCGTTTTTATTTCATGTCTACATATTTTAATAATCACAGTAAACCTATATTAAAACGATCCAACACTCAACTATGCGACCGTTAATTTCGTATAACAAAATAATATATCAAAATTTGTTTAAAATTACTTTTATCTTGTCTACCCTGAGTGAGCTAAAAAGAACGACCAAAAAACAAACAGAGGCTGAGAAGTCTTCATGACAGCAACAAAAAGATCAGGAGTAGCACAGCTATGGATTGAAAAACGCAGCACAACAATAGGCTCACATCAGGAACTTCGTGAGCGATAAGCAACTGAAAAATAAACAAGGAATAGAAAGAACAAGGATATTTAATTCATGACGGATTTGGTAACTGAGCTAAAAAAGATTCAACCCACCACCAAAAGAACCCAGCAAATTGCATTTGTATTTGCCTTTCTGGCGCTGCTGGTCGATGGGGCAGACATGCTCTTGCTCTCCTTTAGCTTAAACAGTCTGAAAGCAGAATTTGGCTTAAGCAATTTACAGACTGGTGCCCTGGGAAGTGCGACGCTGGCCGGCATGGCCGTAGGTGGTTTTCTTGGTGGCTGGGCCTGCGACCGGTTGGGTCGGGTTCGGACGGTAGTGATTTCAATCTTAATCTTTTCAATTTTAACAGCCGCACTGGGCTTTACCCAAAATTTTAAACAGTTCGCCATTCTGCGCTTTTTGTCTGCCTTTGGTATTGGTTCACTGTATATTGCAGCGAATACACTCATGGCAGAGTATGTACCGACCGAATATCGCACCACAGTATTGGGAACCCTACAAGCCGGCTGGATTATTCCGGAATATGGCTGGCGTATGCTGTTCTTTATTGCCATTATTCCATCGGTGCTGGCGATTTTTATTCAGAAACTGGTGCCAGAACCAGAATCTTGGCAACGTGCAAGATTACAGCGCTTGTATGGGCCTGCTGAAACTCAAGTCAAACAGCCTGAGAAAAAGAGTACAGTTAAAGAGATTTTTGCAGACCCGCGTAACCGTAGAATGTTTATTTTATGGATTCTCACTGCCGGCTTTTTACAGTTTGGCTATTACGGAGTAAACAACTGGATGCCAGCTTATTTAGAATCCGAGTTACATATGGATTTTAAATCAATGGCGGGCTATATGATTGGGACCTATGTCGCCATGATTTTCGGTAAAGTTCTGGCCGGTTTTGCTGCAGACCGTTTAGGCCGTCGTTTTGTATTTTCCTTTGGTGCAATTGGGACCGCGATCTTCCTGCCAGTGATTGTGCTGTTTAATAGCCCGGACAATATTGCCTATCTGCTCATTTTCTTTGGTTTCCTGTACGGTATTCCGTATGCCATTAATGCGACGTATATGACTGAAAGTTTTGCAACTTCCATTCGTGGTACCGCGGTTGGCGGTGCCTATAATGCCGGGCGTATTGGTGCCATGTTTGCACCTGCAATTATTGGTGCAGCGGCGAGTGGAGGATCAATTGGTTTAGGCTTCCTGATTATGGGCGGCGCCTATTTCTTATGTGGTGCAGTATCGGGAATCTTTATTAAAGATCGTCAATACGACCCGCAAAAGGCTTAGAGTTTTTAAATCAGCTGATCAAGTAATAAAAAAATGAGCCTTGAAAGGCTCATTTTTTTGATTCCAGAAGTCTTATCTTCAATGTTTAATCAAACGTCCGAAGCAGTATTCTTCTGGGCAATTTGAATGCTCTTTAGCCCATCATTCACTTTGTTTAACAGGTGAATCAGAGTCACCACATCATCAAAGGCCAATGTATTTAAAGCCTGGCCATAAAAATTAAAGAAGTCATCTTGCAGGCTGTCCCAGGTTTTAAGACCTGCATCGGTCAGCGCAACATTTTTTGCACGGCGGTCCTGTTCATTAATCACGCGCTGTACCAGACCTTCGCGTTCCAGCCGTTTTAATACGGCATCCAGGTTTTGACGGCTCACACCCAGATAGTCGGTTAAATCGGAAAATGACATTCCGGATAGAACCCGTGGGCGAGACAAAGCCCCTAAAACTGCCCAGTGCACCGGAGAAATCCCCAATTCGTTGGAGCATTTGCGGTCCAGTGTATTTCCCACCTGAAACAGTCTAAAAAAAAGTCTATTGTGGGCGGAATATAAGGATTGATCATATTTTTTTGTTAGAGCATCAGTCATTCTAAAAGACCACCCTGATCAAATTCATTCAATAAGCTGCATTATACTCAAAAGGTATCTTGTATAAATCAGACTCTGTTTTCTATCTGGCTGTAATTCAAAGGGGATCAGCAATTTTTCTTTGCTGGTCGTGCCCACATTTTTGCGCCTCCGTTCAGTACTGTATAGATGAACCATCCTCTTTCTTGGTTCTGTCACATCTGCTTGCTTTACGCATAAAACTTAAGGTTAAAGCCAATTTATGTCAATGTGTTTATTTTTAATAAATTATAAATAATTGATATATTTAATTTAAATTAATTTTAAATTTTATTTTATGTAAATGTATTGACATAAAATTATTCTACTCCTATTGTAAAGAACATGGGTATTGAATAAAAAACGGCCAGGCAAATTGGCATAAGAACAGCGCAGGGAGACATAAATGAAAGGCTTAAAGGATAAAGTGGTTATTGTGACAGGCGGTGCAGGTGGAATTGGTTCAGCAACCTGTCGCCGGCTGGCAGAAGAGGGCGCTAAAGTCGCAATCTTTGATATGAATATGACCGCAGCAGAGCAGTTGGCGCAGGAGATTAACCAGCAGAACGGTCAGGCATTGGCAGTACAGTGTGATATTACCAATCACAATACAGTTGAGCAGGCTGTACAGCAGGTCGAAAGCCAGCTGGGGCCGGTAGATGGCCTAGTCAATAATGCCGGTTGGGATATTTTTAAGCCTTTTGTTAAAACCAATCCACAGGAATGGGACAAGCTGATCCAGATTAATCTGGTTGGTATGCTGAATATGCATTTTGCTGTCCTGAAGGGCATGGTTGAGCGTAATACGGGCAGTATCGTCAATATTGCATCAGATGCTGCGCGCGTCGGTTCTTCAGGTGAAGCGGTTTATGCGGCCTGTAAAGGTGGACTGCTGTCATTTTCGAAAACGCTGGCACGTGAGCATTCGCGTCATAACATCAAGATTAATGTGATTTGCCCGGGTCCAACCGATACAGCACTCTTGGCTGGCGTGACCGAAGGTGCATCGAATCCGGAAAAATTACGGGAAGCCTTTATCCGCTCAATTCCACTGGGCCGTTTGGGGCAACCTGAAGATTTGGCCTCTGCAATTGCCTTCTTTTTAAGTGAAGATGCCAGCTTTATTACCGGACAGGTGCTGAGTGTTTCAGGTGGTTTAACCATGAGTGGCTAAGTCGAAACCCGCATTAAAGGTCAAAAATAAAATCAGATGAGTACAGATAGGATTAATACAGGAAGTATAACCATGAATTTTGAAGATATTTTATATGAAGTGAAAAACGGCGTGGCCTGGATCACCATTAACCGCCCCGAAAAAATGAATGCCTTTCGCGGGACCACGTGTGATGAGCTAATCAAGGCTTTAAATAAGGCAGGCTATGACCGGGATGTGGGTGCCATTGTCCTGGCAGGAGCAGGTGAAAAAGCTTTCTGTACTGGCGGTGACCAGTCTGCACGTGATGGTAATTATGATGGACGCGGCACCATTGGCCTACCGATGGAAGAATTACATACCGCCATCCGTGATGTGCCCAAACCGGTGATTGCCCGTGTACAAGGTTATGCAATTGGTGGCGGGAATGTGCTGGCGACCATTTGTGACCTGACCATCTGTTCTGAAAAAGCGATTTTTGGCCAGGTCGGTCCCAAAATGGGCTCTGTCGATCCGGGCTATGGCACAGCGTATCTGGCGCGTGTCGTCGGTGAGAAAAAAGCCCGTGAAATCTGGTACTTGTGCCGCCGTTATAGCGGTCAGGAAGCGGTTGAAATCGGGCTGGCCAATAAGTGCGTACCGGCTGATCAGCTGGATGCCGAAGTACAGGCATGGGCAGAAGAAATCTGTCAGCGTAGTCCAACAGCAATTGCAATTGCCAAACGCAGTTTCAATATGGATACCGCACATCAGGCCGGAATTGCCGGGATGGGCATGTATGCCCTGAAACTGTATTACGACACAGAAGAATCGCGCGAAGGCGTCAATGCACTTAAAGAAAAACGCCAGCCTGAATTTCGTAAATTTTATAAATAATAAGGAAAATACGTATGACTCAAAATCCTTATATCACGGAAGAACTGGCATTTTTAGCAGAAACGGTTGAAAAATTTGCACAAAAATATATTGCACCCGGTTTTTTAGCGCGTGATCAAAGTCGTGTCTTTGATCGTGACCTGGTGAAAAAAATGGGCGAGATGGGCTTTATTGCACCAGAACTTCCAGAACAATACGGCGGCCAGGGCATGGGCCGGCTGGCTGCGGGTATTATTCATGAAGCGGTGGCCAAGGCCGATTTAAGTTTTTCCTATATTAACTTGCTGGCTTCCTTAAATGGACAGATTCTGGCGGAACATGGTCAACCTGAGGTGGTGGAACCGTGGCTGAGAAAGCTGACCGCGGGTGAAGCCATTTTCTCAATTGCACTCACCGAGCCACGTGGGGGTTCAGATGCCGCCAGCTTGCGTTTAAAAATTGAACGTGAGGGAGATGAATATGTCATTAATGGAGAAAAAACCTCGATTTCTGCAGCTGATCAGGCTGATGCATCGGTGGTGTTTGGACGTACCGGTTCGGTTGAAGATGGTGCACATGGCGTAACGGCATTGCTGGTGCCGATGGACTTGCCGGGTATTAGCACCACACGTTTTGATTGTCATGGCCAGCGTGCCATTGGTCGCGGTTCCATTTTCTTTGATAACGTTCGGGTTCCGGTCAATCATCGCCTGGGAGATGAAAACAAAGGGTTTGTCCAGGTTATGCAAGGATTTGACTTTTCCCGTGCCTTGATTGGTTTACAGGTGCTGGCTGTAGCACGGGTGAGCCTGGATGAAGCCTGGGAATATGCAGCGCAGCGCGAAGCTTTTGGCCAGCCACTCACGGCATTTCAAGGTATTTCGCATCCTCTGGCTGAATATGAAACCCAGGTCGAAGCTGCACGATTATTGTGTCTGCAAACGTTATGGCTAAAAGACAACCATTTACCGCATACCTCTGAAGCCGGGATGTGTAAATGGTGGGGACCGAAACTGGCCTATGATGTGATTCATCAATGCTTACTGACCTTTGGTCATGCAGGCTATGACCGCGGAGTGATGGAGCAGCGTATGCGCGATGTACTGGGCTTCCAGATAGGTGATGGCACTGCGCAAATTATGAAAACCATTATTGCGCGTAAAAAAGCCGGACGTAAAGCTGTCCCGGCCTGATGGAAACAGGTCAGCATCATCGTTTATCAAAAGTACTGATCACAATCGCATACCACGTGTTGCTGTGCGATTGGTCAAGCAGATCTATCTACAAATAGTGCCTCACGCTTAAGCACTTTAACAAAGTGAACAGGCGGATCATGATAAAAATGGAGTTATGGAATGGATTTCGATGCGGTTCTTCTACCCCCACGCCGGGAAAAAATGGTGCAACAAGGCTACTGGTTAAATAAAACCATCCTGCAATCATTAGATGAAGCAGTACAGCAAGATCCAGATAAAATTGCCTTGGTCAGCTATAAAACTGAAAGTCAGTCAGAGCAAAGTTTTACTTACCGGCAAATGCTGGAGACAGCCAATAAAATTTCGTTAGGATTAAAACAGTTAGGTGTACAGAAACAGGATATTGTGTCTTGCCAACTCCCCAACTGGTGGGAGTTCACTTTATTGTATATCGCCTGTCGTCGGATTGGGGCCGTACTCAATCCGCTGATGCCGATTTTTAGAGAGCGTGAACTGTCATTTATGCTGAAACATACGGAAAGTAAGGTTTTTATTGTACCGAAAGTCTTCCGTAAATTTGACCATGAAAAACTGGCCTATCAGTTACAACGTCATCTTGAAAGTTTGCAACAGGTGATTGTGGTCGGTGGAGAGGGTGAGAATAGTTTTGAAAAATTATTACTTAACCACGGTCTGGAGAATGATCCGCAAATCCTGAATAGCCTGAATGAAGTCACCATCACCGCTGATGATATTGCACAGCTGGTCTTTACCTCCGGCACTACCGGTGAACCCAAAGGGGTGATGCATAGTGCAAATACCTTATTTGCCAATATTGTTCCCTATGCTGAACGTTTACATTTGAACCACAACGATGTGATTTTTATGGGATCACCAATGGCGCATCAAACCGGTTTTATGTATGGGCTGATCATGCCGGTTTTATTAAAAGCCAAAGCCGTCTTGCAGGATGTCTGGGATGTCAATCTCGCCATTGAGCTGATGCATCAGCATCAGGTGACTTTTACCATGGCGTCGACCCCATTTTTAAATGATTTATCTGAAGCCGTCTTACACAACCATCAGACTTTAGACAGTTTAAAAATATTCCTGTGTGCGGGCGCACCGATTCCAAGCACCTTGGTACAAAAAGCACGTCAGAATATAGGCGTTAAAGTCATTTCAGCTTGGGGTATGACCGAATGCGGCGCAGTAACCACCACCCGCCCTGAAGATGAGGATGAGCGTTCCTTTAATACCGACGGCTTGCCACTTCCTGGCGTTGAAGTGAAAGTGGTTGGCGATGATGGTGAAGAATTAGCACCACATCAATCGGGCACCCTGATGATTCGCAGTTGTTCCAATTTTGGTGGCTATATGAAGCGCCCACATTTAAACGAAACCAGTGCAGATGACTGGTTCGATACTGGTGATATTGCCTATCTGGACGAGCAAGGTTATATCCGGATTGCTGGACGTAAAAAAGATGTGATTATTCGCGGTGGCGAAAATATTCCTGTGGCCGAAGTTGAATCTTTAATTTATTTACATCCAGATGTGGCAACGGTGGCGTTAATTCCGTATGCAGATGAGCGACTGGGCGAGAAAGCCTGCGCCATCGTGAAGCTCAAAGAAGGCACGCAAACCATGCAGTTAAAGGATTTGGTCGAGTTCCTGAAAGCACACAATCTGGCAATTCAGTATATTCCAGAGCGTTTAGAAATCTGGGATGAAATTCCAATGACCCCATCAGGGAAAATCCAGAAATTTAAACTTCGGGAAATGCTGGCCCAGCATATTGCATCTGCCAGTTAATTCCTTTCATTAAAAGCAAAACTCCTGAATAATCCATTCAGGAGTTTTCTATTAAGCACAAAAAGCGATGACGTCGATGACTATGCTTATTTCGAGAATTTCAATAATGCTTCTGCGGTCGCCTCTGAGGATGCCGGATTCTGTCCGGTAATCAGCAAACCATCTTGCTGTACATGCACCTGCCAGTCCTCAGCTTTTGAATATTGTCCGCCGTGTTCTTTCAGCATATCTTCAACTAAAAAGGGCACAACATTGGTCAGCCCAACCGCATCTTCTTCTGTATTACTAAAACCGGTCACAGTCTTGCCTTTGACCAATGGTTGGCCATCTTGTGCTTTGACATGACGTAATACTCCCGGCGCATGGCAGACCAACGCCACCGGTTTATTGGCTTGCAATGTTTGTTCAATCAAAGAGATAGAATCCGGGTCTTCGGCCAAATCCCATAAGGGTCCATGACCGCCCGGATAAAACACGGCATCAAAATCGGCAATCGACACCTCACTGAGTTTGCGTGTCTGCGCCAGATCTTGCATGGCGGCGGTATCCGCCTTAAAACGCTCGGTGGCTTTGGTCTGAGCATCGGGTTCATTACTTTTGGGATCAAGAGGCGGTTGACC
The DNA here is from genome assembly GCF_013420185.1 of Acinetobacter sp. YH01025. Classification (NCBI taxonomy): domain Bacteria; kingdom Pseudomonadati; phylum Pseudomonadota; class Gammaproteobacteria; order Moraxellales; family Moraxellaceae; genus Acinetobacter; species Acinetobacter sp. YH01025. Next base: position 11,326 of record NZ_VOYR01000016.1, read on the forward strand.
ACCTTTAGGAGAGGCCAAGGTCACCTCGGCGCCAGCATCAACAAAAGCATAATAAGGGGCGGCCAGTTCTTCCAGCCAGAAACCGGTCTGTTTGCCTGTATCACCCAGACGGTCATGAGAGGTCAGCACGATGAGAATCTTCATATCATTTTCCTGAATGGTTCATATTATTCGGTTCATCGGCTGTTAATTTAGCAAGCGTAATGGGCGCTAAGTGTTGTGATACGTTCAGTTGCTGTATCGGCATGTGTCAATCTCCAGATACTGCAAAGGATTTTAAGTGCCCATTAACAGGGCCTGCTGCACATCGGCCTGTTTGCGCAGGAAATCCCAGACCAGTTTGATTTTCGGCTCATGCTGTAAATCGACCAGGGTCAACATCCAGAAGGTATGGGTAAAACTGACCTGATCGCCCAGAACTTCTTGCAGATCGGGTTTATCATGCACCAGAAATCGCGGCAAAATTGCCAGTCCGGCGCCGGTACTGACCGCAATCTGCTGGGCCAGAATACTGTTACTGCGAAAACAAGCTGTCACTTGCAGCGGCAAACGTTCCAGCGAATACAGCGCCGAGCTATACACCAGATCATCAATATAATCGACAAATCGGTGCTGTTTCAGATCTTCCAGCTGTCTAATTGGTGGGTTTTGCTGTAAATAGCTTTGACTGCCGTACAGTTTTAAACAGTAATTTGAGAGTCGGGTAATGATATAAGGCCCGGATTTGGGCCGGTCAATTGAAATGACAATATCGGCCTCACGATGTGAAAGTTTGATGGTTTTGGGCACCGGAATCAGGTCAATAGTCAGCGAAGGATAATGCTGTGAAAACTCCGCCAGCAGCCGGGCCAGAAACGCCGTCCCGAAACCTTCCGGCGCACCAATGCGTACCCGGCCCTGTAAAGGGTCATGGCGTTTATCAATCTGGATAAACGACTGTTCCATCTGTTCGACGCGGGGCACCAGTGCCAGACCTTCCGCAGTCAGCTCATAGCCTTTGGCTTCACGTTTAAACAGCTGGGTACCCAAGGTATTTTCCAGCGCCTGAATGCGCCGTGCCACGGTGCTGTGTTCCACTTCCATCAGGCGCGCAGCATTGGTGAGGGTTTTGGCCCGGGCCAAGACCAGAAAAAAGCGTAAGTGATCCCAATCAACTTTCATTTTATGTTTAACATCCTGTTAAATCTCTGTGCAAATTTGCACAACCGTCGTGCGCCAATCTCTATTGGTGCCAAAAGTGTTCTTTGTTAGTCTGCTGAAACAGCGTAAAAAATAATACGTTAAAAACAGCCAGTAAAGGCAGATAAAACGACAATAACAAACCAGCACGGAGCGACCATGAACGCGATTCATCATCCCCATTCGAATACCGGCATCACCACGGCAAAACTGCTGATTAATGGTGAATTTATCGACTCCAGAACCAGTCATTGGCAAGATATTGTCAATCCTGCTACCCAGGAGGTTCTGGGTCAGGTGCCGTTTGCCACTGCAGAAGAAGTCAATGCCGCCATTGCCGCAGCCCAACAGGCTTTTGCCAGCTGGCGTGAAACACCTATTCAGGCCCGTATGCGGATTATGCTGAAACTGCAGGAGCTGATCCGTCAAAACTTAAAAAGTATTGCACAAGTCCTGACCGCTGAACAGGGCAAAACATTAGCAGATGCCGAAGGTGATATTCAGCGTGGCCTGGAAGTGGTGGAACATGCCTGCTCGGTCGGTTCGCTGCAAATGGGTGAGTATATTGAAGGCGTGGCGCGCGGGGTAGATACCTATACCATGCAGCAACCCTTAGGTGTCTGTGCCGGAATTACCCCGTTTAATTTCCCGGCGATGATTCCATTGTGGATGTTCCCAATGGCCATTGTCTGCGGCAATACTTTTGTCTTAAAGCCGTCGGAGCAGGATCCGCTATCAACCATGATGCTGGTCGAACTGGCGATGCAGGCTGGTGTTCCTGCCGGGGTACTGAATGTGGTGCATGGTGGTAAAGAAGTGGTCGATCTGCTGTGTACACATTCTGACATCAAAGCCATTTCCTTTGTCGGTTCAACCGCGGTCGGCACCCATGTGTATAACCTGGCAGGTCAGCATGGCAAACGGGTACAGTCGATGATGGGCGCCAAAAACCATGTGGTGGTGATGCCGGATGCCAATAAAGAACAGACCTTAAATGCCTTGGTTGGTGCAGCCTTTGGCGCCGCCGGTCAGCGCTGTATGGCCCTGTCTGTGGCGGTAATGGTCGGTGAAAGCAAGCACTGGGTTGATGAGCTGGTCAATAAAGCCAAAACCTTAAAGGTCAATGCTGGCCATGAACCGAATACCGATGTCGGACCGGTCATCTCAACCCGTGCCAAAGCCCGTGTGATTGACCTGATTAACAGTGGTGTCGAGCAGGGTGCAGAACTGCTGCTAGATGGCCGTGATGTGCAGGTTGCCGGCTATGAGCAAGGCAATTTTGTCGGTCCGACCATTTTTAACCAGGTCACGACCGAGATGCGCATTTACAAAGAAGAAATCTTTGGTCCGGTCTTGGCCATCATTCATGTCGATACGCTGGAACAGGCTATTCAGCTGATTAATGCCAATCCGTTTGGTAATGGCGTGGGCTTATTTACCCAAAGCGGCAGTACCGCGCGTACTTTCCAGAACCAGATTGATATTGGTCAGGTCGGTATTAATATTCCAATTCCGGTGCCGGTACCATTTTTCAGTTTTACCGGTTCCCGTGGCTCCAAACTCGGTGATTTAGGCCCGTATGGCAAACAGGCCGTGCAGTTCTATACCCAGACCAAAACCATCACCAGCCGCTGGTTTGAAGATGATCAGGAAAGCGCCGGTGTGAATACCACCATCAGTCTGCGTTAAGGAGAATGACCATGAAAATTGCATTTATTGGTTTAGGCAACATGGGCGGCTCCATGGCACAGAACTTACTCAAAGCCGGCCATCAGGTGTTTGGCTATGACTTGAGCGAGACCGCTTTAGCGCATTTTGCCCAGGCCGGTGGCGTGGTTTGCCAGAGTCCGCAAGATGCAGCCCAACAGGCCAATGTGGTGGTGACCATGCTGCCTGCGGCCCAGCATGTACGCACGGTGTACCTGGGTGAACAGGGTATTCTGAACGTGCTACCGGCTGGCAGTTTATGTATCGACAGCAGCACCATTGACCCGAAAACCATTCAGGACGTGGCGGCAGCTGCACAGGCTCGACAGATTCAGGTCTGTGATGCACCGGTGTCTGGTGGAACCTTAGGCGCCAAAGAAGGCACCTTGACCTTTATGGTTGGGGGCGATGCCGCCACATTTGAAGCAGTGAAGCCGGTACTGAGTGCGATGGGGAAAAATCTGGTGCATTGTGGTGCTATTGGCACCGGGCAGGTGGCAAAAATCTGTAATAACCTGATTCTGGGTATTTCCATGACGGCGGTCGCCGAAGGCATGGCACTGGGAGTAAAACTCGGGATTGATCCGCAAGCGCTGGCCGGAGTCATTAACAGCTCGTCTGGGCGTTGCTGGAGTTCTGAAGTTTATAATCCGTGGCCAGATATCTGTGCCAATGCGCCGGCATCGCGTGGCTATACCGATGGTTTTGCCGCACAACTGATGCTGAAAGATTTAGGTCTGGCGGTCGATGCTGCACATCAGGCGGAGCATCCGATTGTTCTGGGCAGTCTGGTGCAACAGCTGTATCAGCAACTGTGTCAGGAGGGTCATGCACATCTGGATTTCTCCAGCATCATGCATCATTACACCACGCCAACAGCGTAAAAAAATAGCAACATGATGGAGCAGGGACAGGCTACATCCATACACCTTGTCAGTAATAACGATAAATTCAGGCTGAGGTACACATGTTAAATTATCAAAAAACGGTTCAGGAATTTGATCTCAATACGGTTGCACGCCAGTATCTGTCTGGCACCATGCAGGCACTTAATGCCTGTTTTGAATGCTGCGACCGCCACGCCGGTTCAGATGCGATTGCCTTGTACTGGCATGGTAAAGATGGCCGCAAAGAGCAGTACAGCTTTGCCGAGCTAAAAAAATATGCCAGCCAGTTTGCCAACTTTTTAAAAGCGCAGGGTGTGCAAAAAGGCGACCGTGTTTCTGGCTTATTGCCACGCACTCCGGAACTGATCATTACCATTTTGGCCACCTGGCGGATTGGGGCAGTGTATCAGCCGCTGTTTACCGCCTTTGGTCCCAAAGCCATTGAACACCGTATTCAGCTGGCTCAAAGCAAGCTGGTGGTCACCGATTTGGCCAATCGCGATAAATTGGTGGATATTGCGAACTGTCCAGACATTGTGACCGTACATGCAGAGCGCCAGGCCGATACCTATCCGCAAGATTTCAATTTCTGGAGCGTATTGAAGGGTCAGGCCGAGCACTGTGAACTGGAAATGCTGACAATAGATGATCCATTTTTATTGATGTTTACTTCGGGCACTACCGGGCCGGCCAAACCGCTGAAAGTGCCACTAAAAGCCCTGATTGCATTTGGCGGCTATATGCAAAATGCTATTGGCCTGCAACCGGAAGATGCGTTCTGGAATATTGCAGATCCGGGCTGGGCGTATGGTCTGTACTATGCCATTACCGGGCCATTGCTACTGGGGCATTCGACCCTGTTTTATGAAGGTGGTTTTAATGCCGAAAGTGTCTGCGAAATTGTTCAGCAATATGGCATCACCAATCTGGCCGGTGCCCCGACGGCGTACCGGATGATGATGGCTGCCGATCAGGCACAGATGGCACAGCTACGTGGCAAATTACGCGTGGTCAGCAGTGCCGGCGAACCATTAAATCCAGAAGTAATCCGCTGGTTTGAACAGGTACTGGATGTGCCCATTTACGACCATTATGGCCAGACCGAAGTGGGGATGGTGGTGTGTAATCATCATGCCTTGGAGCATCCGGTGCGTTCAGGTTCAGCCGGCTTTGCCAGCCCGGGCTATACCATTGCCGTGGTTGATGAGCAGGGTCAGGCCTTAGCAGCAGATACTGCGGGCATTCTGGCGATTGATATCCGTCAATCACCAATGATGTGGTTTGGCGGTTATGAAGAAAGCCGTAAATCACCATTTGTTGGAGATTATTACTTAACTGGCGATACCGCCGAAATTCACGCCGATGGCAGCATGAGCTTTGTCGGACGTAGTGATGATGTCATTACAACGTCAGGCTATCGGGTTGGCCCATTTGATGTGGAAAGCGCCTTGCTGGAACATGATGCGGTGATTGAAGCCGCCGTGATTGGTGTACCGGATCCGGAGCGTACCGAAGTAATTAAAGCCTTTGTGGTGCTGGCCCAGCAGGTACAAGCCACGCAACAACTTGAAGAAGAACTGGGACAGTTTGTCAAAAAACGTCTGTCTGCACATGCCTATCCACGCCTGATTGAATTTGTGACTGAACTGCCGAAAACCCCAAGTGGCAAAATTCAGCGCTTTTTACTGCGTAATCAGGAAATCAGCAAATTACAGCAGGCCAAAACTGCATAAAACGCTAAAAAACGAAAACGCCAACAGATCAAGAAAGACATCTCAATAAGAAGATTAAGGGAAGCAGGTATGCAATTTACGGAAGAACAACAGCTGATTCAGGACATGGCCAAAAGTTTTGCCCAGGAGCAGATTAAACCGAATGCTGGTGAATGGGATGAAAAAGGCATTTTCCCGAAAGAGGCTTTGGCCCAAATGGGTGAACTGGGCTTTATGGGAATGCTGATTCCGGAAGAATGGGGCGGTTCAGGCACGGGAACGCTGGCCTATGTGCTAGCCCTAGAAGAAGTTGCCGCAGCCGATGGTGCGACATCGGCCATTATGAGCGTGCATAACTCAGTTGGCTGTGTGCCCATTCTCAAATTCGGCACCGAGCAGCAAAAGCAGCAATATTTAAAGCCACTGGCTCAAGGTCAAATGATTGGCGCTTTTGCCTTAACCGAACCACATACCGGCTCGGATGCTGCTGCTATTAAAACCCGCGCAGTTAAAGATGGCGATCATTATATTATTAATGGTGCCAAACAGTTTATTACCTCGGGCAACAATGCCGGCATGATTATTGTGTTTGCCGTAACTGATCCAAATGCGGGCAAAAAAGGTATGAGTGCCTTTTTAGTGCCACGTGATACGCCCGGTTATGAGGTCATCCGGGTGGAAAATAAACTGGGCTTACATGCTTCTGATACCTGTCAGATTGCCTTAACCGATGTACGCATTCATGAAAGTTTAAGGCTGGGCGCCGAAGGTGAAGGCCTAAAAATTGCCCTGGCCAATCTGGAAGGCGGCCGCATCGGGATTGCCGCACAGGCGGTAGGTCTGGCGCGCGCCGCTTTAGAAGAAGCCAGCCGCTATGCGCATGAGCGTGTGGCCTTTGGCAAACCGATTTTTGAACAGCAGGCCATTTCTTTCCGGCTGGCCAGCATGGCCACCGAAATTGAAGCAGCACGGCAGCTGGTGCATTTCGCGGCCCGTAAAAAAGAAGCTGGTGAAAGCTGTTTAACTGAAGCCTCCATGGCCAAACTGTTTGCCTCAGAAATGGCAGAACGGGTTTGTTCCAAAGCCTTACAGATTTTTGGCGGCTATGGCTATTTAAAAGATTTTCCAATCGAGCGTATTTATCGGGATGCGCGTATTTGCCAGATTTATGAAGGCACCAGCGACATTCAGCGTCTGGTGATTGCACGTAGTTTATAATTGAACAGGGAGATTGATCATGCAATGGGAAACAATTTTACTTGAACAGCGTAACGGGGTTGGACTGATAACCTTAAACCGCCCGAAAGCCTTAAATGCCCTGAACCATCAGCTGATTGCCGAAGTCAATCAGGCGCTGGACCGGCTGGAAAAAGACCCGGATATTGGCTGTATCGTGATTACCGGTTCAGAAAAAGCCTTTGCTGCCGGCGCCGATATTAAAGAAATGGCAGATCTCACATTTCCACAAATTTATCTGGATGATTTTTTCAGTCTGGCCGACCGCATCGCCCAGCGCCGTAAACCGTTAATTGCCGCAGTCAGTGGCTATGCCTTGGGCGGTGGCTGCGAACTGGCGCTCATGTGTGACTTTATTTACTGTGCTGATAATGCCAAATTTGGCCTGCCTGAAGTGACTTTGGGTGTATTGCCGGGCATTGGCGGTACCCAGCGTTTAACCCTGGCAATTGGTAAGGCCAAAGCCATGGAAATGTGTCTGACGGCCCGCCAGATGGGCGCGCAGGAAGCTGAACAAAGTGGACTGGTGGCACGGGTGTTTGCCAAAGAGGAATTGTTAGAGCAAACTCTGCAAGCCGCAGAAAAAATTGCCGAAAAATCCCTGCCAGCAGTGATGATGATTAAAGAATCCATCAACCGTGCTTTTGAAGTCAGTCTGGCCGAAGGCTTGCGTTTTGAGCGACGTATTTTCCATTCCATTTTTGCCGGTCAGGACCAGAAAGAAGGTATGCAGGCCTTTGTCGAAAAACGCCCGGCCCAATTTAGCCATCAATAAAAATCATAATAGGAAAAATAAATGAGTACGGACAATAATTTAGCCATTTGTGTGCAGGGTGGTCTAGGCATGATTAGCCTGGACCGGACCAGCCACTTAAATGCCTTAACCTTGCCGATGATTCAGGGTATTCAGGCACAACTGGAGCAATGGCGTGAGGATGCTGCGGTACAGGCCATCCTGATCAATTCTAACAGTCCGAAAGCCTTTTGCGCGGGCGGTGATATCCGTTATCTGTATGACAGCTATCAGGCCGGCAATACCCAATATCAGGATTTTTTTGCCACTGAATATCGCATGTTAAGCAACATCCGCAATTTTCCAAAAACCGTTATGGTGATGCTGGATGGCTATGTGCTGGGCGGCGGTTTTGGTCTGGCGCAAGCCTGTCATATCAAGATCAGCAGTGAAAAATCCCGCTTTGCCATGCCGGAAACTGCAATTGGCTTTTTCCCCGATGTCGGTGCCACCCATTTCCTGTCACGGCTGGATGATGTTGGTGTATATATGGCGCTGACCGGTGAGCAGATCAGCAGCAGCGATGCCTTGTATTTAGATTTAATTGACTATCATGTGCCGAGTGCGCGCTTTGCTGAATTAGAAGCAGCGTTAATTGCAGCGCCGCTACTCAACCCGATTGAAATCCGCAAAATCATCAGCAGCTTTATTACCCATCCGGCAGAAAGTGAATTGCAAAAGCGTATCGAGCAGATCAATGCCCATTTCTCTTATGCAACGCTGGATGATATTGAACACAGTCTGGCTCAGGCAGGTACCGGTCCAGATCAGGAATGGGCGCAGAAAATGCTGGCTATTTTGCAGCAGCGTCCAGTAATGGCCAAACAGGTCAGCTTAAAGCTGCAACAGGTCGGGCAAAACTTGTCGCTGGAAAAGTCAATGCAGCTGGAACGCAATTTACAGGATGTCTGGATGCAGCAAGGTGATTTTATTGAAGGTGTACGCGCTTTAATTGTCGATAAAGATAAAAATCCGCAATGGCAAACTGACAATACTGCTTTTGAAAAAGTGCTGGAAACTTTGTGGCCGGTCTGGAATACGCAGCCGCTGGAGCAGATTTCTTAAACAGCTAAACATTCAAATATCAATAAAAAACCCTCTTTCAAATTGAAAGAGGGTTTTGGTTTAGAGCATCTAAAATGGACGTTTAGCTCTGCATAATTCCGCTGACACCGGTCACAATCATATCAATGGCAATGGTCCCAATCAGCAAGGCAGCCAGACGCCCGACAATATCGACATACAAATCAATATAATTGGAATGTTTATGCTGCAAATGATCATGTGCATATTTCATTAAAATAAGCAGGCTACAGGTCAGAAACAGTGTCACAAAAATCACCAGCACCAGTTGCCACAGGTTTAGCTGAATTCCGGTAATGACCGCGGCGCTGATGGTTCCCGGGCCAATCATAAACGGCATGGCAATGGTGCCGGCCAAATGATGTGGCGCACCGCGCATCACCCCAATGGTATCGGCGCCTTCAAACACATAGCGATAACCAATCACCAGAAAAATAATCCCGCCAAAAATCTGGAAAGATTCAAAACGGACATGCAGGACATCATGAAAAAAGGCTTCACCGGTTTTGGCGAAAATAATAAACACCACAAAGCTGATTAAACTGCCCTGAATCAGGGCGCGATTAAACACTCGGGCCTCGGAATTACGGATAATGCCGAGCATATAAATACTCATTAAAAACGGGTTTAATAATGAGAAAAACAGTGCAAAGGCGTGAAGCGATTCAGACATCCTACAGATTCCTTATTGATCCGGGTCTGGAAAGAGCGGGCGCTTGCCTGGACTAATCCGGTTGATGTGCAAGAACATCAGATGGCGCTCGTATTTATCCAGAATGTCGTTAATGACCTGTTCTTTGCTGTAACCCACCAGATCATTGCCTTGCGAGCCTTCAAACAGATAGGTTTCCAGACGGTAATAGTATTTTTTGGTGCGTTTGCCACGCGAACTGAAGTTGGGCGTGTCATAACGGATTGGCCAGATCTGGTAAACAAAGTTTTCTTCTTCATCCAGCTGAATGGTTAAATCCAGATGTGACAGTTCCGGTTCATCATCCAGGGCTTTTTCCGCCAGATCGACCTGAATGCCTTTGTTGATGAATTCTGTGGCCACCGCCTGCATTGCCGGTTTACAGACCTCTTCCAGCATTTGCTGGGTTTGCGATAAATTGGCATGCAGCATTACCCGGCTGAGGCGTTTTTTCCAGTTAAAGATGTCGACATTGCCGACCACGGGTGCCGCATTCATGCTGGTACTGGCCTGACGGAAATCTTCCAGTCTTAATGACTTGTACAGACCCGCCATCACAAAGAAAATCACAAAGCTAAAAGGCAGCCCCATAATAATGGTGGTGTTTTGCAGTGCAGTCACGCCATTGGCCATCAGCATGGCCAAAGTCAGTAAACCAATCGCCAGTGCCCAGAAGACACTTAACCAGCGCGGCGAATCATGTTCAATATTGCTAAATTTGGTGGTGAAATTCCCCAGTACCAGTGCGCCTGAATCGGCAGAAGTCACATAAAACAGCAAACCGGTAATGGTAGCGACGCCGGCCAGAAATGGGAACCACGGATATTGAGCAAGCAGGTCATAGAAACCATGTGCCGGATTGGCCAATACGGTGGTGGCCAGCTGGGTATTGCCATCAAAAATTACGCTGTGCAGGGCGCTATTTCCAAAAATTGACAGCCAGGTCAGGGTAAACAGCAGGGGAATAATTAAGGTACCGGCCACAAATTCACGGATGGTTCGGCCACGGGAAATTCGCGCCAGGAACAGGCCGACAAATGGCGACCAGGCAATCCACCAGGCCCAGAAAAACAGGGTCCAGCTGTTCATCCATTCTTTCGGTTGCTGAAACGGAAAACTGGTTAAGGACAGTTGCGGGAACTGGCTAATATAGTCGCCAAAGTTCTGGATTAACGCTGCCAGTAAAAACTCGGTATTGCCCATCACCAGAATAAACAGCAACAGACCAATTGACACATAAATATTGACTTCAGACAGAATCCGGAGGCCTTTATTTACCCCAGAAGCCACTGAAATTGCAGTAATAATGACTGCAACGGCAATCAGCGCCGACTGGATCAGCAGGTTTTCTGGCACATCAAACAGTACATGCAGGCCGTAGTTGAGCTGAACCACACCAATCCCGCAGGTGGTGGCAATACCAAAAATGGTGCCCAAAACGGCCGCGGTATCAACACTATGTCCAATCCAGCCATTAACACGCTTGCCAAAAATCGGATAAAGCGCCGAGCGGATGGTTAGCGGCAGGTTATAACGATAACTAAAATAACCCAAAGCCACGCCAACCAAGGCATACATGCTCCAGCCAGTTAATCCATAGTGGAACAGGGTCCAGACCATTGACTGGCGCGCAGCCTCAAAAGTCTGGCCTTCGCCGACAGGCGGATTCATATAGTGAGACAGCGGTTCGGCCACCGAGAAGAACATCAGGTCAATCCCGATTCCGGCCGAGAACAGCATTGCCGACCAGCTCAGCAGGCTAAATTCCGGCTTGGAATGTTTGGGACCTAATTTGATATCGCCATAACGCGACAGGGCAATAAACAGTACAAAGACCAGATATAAGGTGGCCGCCAGCAGGTAATACCAGCTAAAGGTCCGGCTGACCCAGTTCAAGATATGGGTAATGAGCTGATTCGCCTGGTCATTAAATAAAATCGTAACCAGCGAAAACAGCAGGATGAGTGTTGCCGAAAGAAAAAAGACAACTTTGTTCAGACTATCGGTCGTCTGTTCAGTTTTCTTTTGCATAAATCTGTGACCATATTTTTTTAATTCGGATCTACAGCGCAGTGTGTTTTGGCTTAACCAGACTATAGGCATGGCTCTCATTACAAACATTTGCAAATGAAAAACAAACTGAGCTGTACATCAGGAAGCAGACGGGACTATAATTTATTTTAATTGAACGTTCAATTAAAATAACGTTTTTTATATGTTACTTTGCCTTGTGCATGATTTTTATTAGTCAGGTCGATCTTATGCCTAAAGTTGGTATGCAACCGATTCGTCGTCAACAGCTAATTGATGCCACCTTATCTGCCATTAATGAACTGGGTTTTGCTGAAGCATCTATCAGCCAGATTGCCCAGCGGGCAGGTGTGTCTACAGGCATCATCAGTCATTATTTTCAGGGCAAGCATGGCCTGATTGAAGCGACCATGCGTTATTTGCTGCAACAGCTGGGCGATGCCATTTCTGCCAGTTTAAACGCCGCAGAAAACACCCCGGAGCAGCGCCTGATTGCGATTGTGCGTGCCAATTTCTCGGCCGAACAGACCGATAAAGCCGCCATGAAAACCTGGCTGGCATTCTGGGCCAACAGTATGCATCAACCTGACTTGCACCGTTTGCAGCAGGTCAACCATTATCGCCTGCATTCCAATATCAAGCATGAGTTTGCCAAACAGCTGGACCGCGAGCAGGCTGAACGCGCCGCGCAGGGTCTGGCCGCACTGATTGACGGTTTCTGGTTACGCGGTTCCTTAATGACCACTGAACTGGATGCAGATTTACCTATTCAGATTTGTGCCGACTATATCCGTCAGCAACTCAATATTCACTAAATTACGAGGAGAACCGATTGATGCAATTCAATACACAACGACCTTATATTCACGGTCAGTTTGTCGATGCTTCATCCTCTGAAACATTCCAAAGTATTAATCCGGCCAATGCTGAGGTGTTGGCCACCATTCAGGCATGTAACCAGGCCGATGTTGATCGGGCAGTACAGTCTGCCAAACAGGGACAAAAAGTCTGGGCAGCCATGACCACCATGCAGCGTTCACGCATTTTAAATCAGGCCGTAGCCATTTTACGGGCACGCAATGATGAGCTGGCAGAAATTGAAAGCCTGGACAGTGGCAAGCCTTTAAGTGAAACCCGGAGCGTCGATATTGTGACCGGGGCAGATGTGCTGGAATATTATGCCAGCATTTTACCAGCGCTCGAAGGCCAGCAAATTCCATTAAGAGAAAGTTCTTTTATTTATACCCGCCGTGAACCGCTGGGTGTGGTGGCCGGTATTGGCGCCTGGAATTATCCAATCCAGATTGCGTTATGGAAATCTGCACCGGCCTTGGCCGCAGGCAATGCCATGGTGTTTAAAGCCAGTGAAATTACCCCACTTACCGCGTTAAAACTGGCCGAAATTTATAGTGAAGCCGGAGTACCAGACGGCGTCTTTAATGTGGTGACCGGTGGTGGCGATGTGGGTAGTTACTTAACTGAGCATCCAGAGATTGCCAAAGTATCCTTTACCGGCGGTGTGAGTACCGGTAAAAAAGTAATGGCACAGGCAGCGGCGTCCAGCTTAAAAGAAATCACCATGGAACTTGGTGGAAAATCACCGTTAATTATCTGTGAAGATGCCAATCTGGATCTGGCTGCCGATATCGCCATGATGGCCAATTTCTACAGCTCTGGACAGGTGTGTACCAATGGAACCCGGGTGTTTATTCCTGCTGCTTTAAAAACTGCTTTTGAAGAAAAGATTCTGCAGCGCATTCCTTATGTGCGGATGGGGCAGCCTTTAGACCCGAACACCAATTTCGGACCACTGTCCAGCTTTGCCCATATGGAAAAAGTATTGCATTACATTGAGCTGGGCAAGCAACATGGCGCCCGTCTGTTAACAGGTGGACAGCGCGCAGCGGCAGCTGAATTTGCGCACGGGGCTTTTGTTGAACCCACGGTATTTACCGACTGTCATGATGAAATGCGCATTGTTCAGGAAGAAATTTTTGGCCCGGTTATGAGCATCTTAAGCTATGACAGCGAAGATGAAGTGATCCGCAGAGCCAATGCCACCACCTATGGTCTGGCTGCCGGTGTGGTCAGTCCAGATTTAAGCCGGGCCCATCGCATTATTCATCAGATTGAAGCAGGGATTTGCTGGCTGAATACCTGGGGCGAATCTCCGGCAGAAATGCCGGTTGGTGGCTATAAACAGTCCGGTGTTGGCCGTGAAAATGGTCTGGTGACCTTACAGCACTATACCCAGACCAAATCGGTTCAGGTAGAGCTAAGTCCTTTCCAGTCTGTATTTTCAGCTTAAGGGAGGATTATGCTGCATGAACTATGACTATATTATTATTGGCGCAGGTTCTGCCGGGAATGTGCTGGCGGCTCGATTAACCGAAGATCCAGAAACGACGGTGTTGCTCCTGGAAGCAGGTGGGCCGGACTACCGGCTGGATTTTCGTACCCAGATGCCTGCCGCGCTGGCTTATCCCTTACAGGGCCGGCGTTATAACTGGGCCTATCTGACCGATCCGGAACCGTATATGAATAATCGCCGCATGGAATGTGGTCGCGGTAAAGGCTTGGGCGGGTCCTCCCTGATTAACGGCATGTGTTATATCCGCGGCAATGCGATGGATCTGGAACAATGGGCCAGTTTGAAAGGACTGGAACATTGGAGCTATGCCGACTGCCTGCCTTATTATAAAAAGGCCGAAACCCGTGATATTGGCGGCAATGACTATCATGGCGACAGTGGTCCGGTACAGGTCGCCACCCCGAAAGCCGGAAATAACGAGCTGTTTCATGCCATGGTCGATGCTGCGGTGCAGGCCGGCTATCCACGTACCGATGATTTAAATGGCTATCAGCAGGAAGGATTTGGCCCGATGGACCGTACCGTAACCCCACAGGGACGCCGTTCCAGCACAGCGCGTGGTTATCTGGATATGGCCAGACAGCGCCCGAATTTAACCATTCGCACCCATGCCATGACCAATAAAATTCTATTTAATGGCAAGCAGGCTATAGGCGTCGAATATTTTCAGGGACAAAGTACCGCGCAGCCACTCCAAGTCTTTGCTGAAAAAGAAGTGTTGCTCTGTGGGGGTGCCATTGCTTCCCCGCAAATTCTGCAGCGTTCCGGTGTCGGTAATGCCCAGCATCTAAAAAGCCTGGAGATTCCGGTGGTTCATGATTTACCGGGCGTGGGCGAAAACCTGCAAGATCATCTGGAAATGTATTTACAGTATCAGTGCAAAAAACCGGTCAGCTTATATCCCGCCTTAAAATGGTATAACCAGCCAAAAATTGGCGCAGAATGGCTGTTTTTAGGTCAGGGTGTGGGTGCCAGTAACCAGTTTGAAGCCGGTGGCTTTATCCGCACCTCCGATGAGTTTGCCTGGCCGAATATCCAGTATCACTTTTTACCGGTCGCCATTAACTACAATGGCAGTAATGCCATTCAGCAGCATGGTTTTCAGGCGCATGTTGGTTCTATGCGCTCTCCATCTCGTGGGCGGGTCAAACTGCGCTCCAAAGATCCGTTTCAGCATCCAAGTATCCTGTTCAATTATATGAGTACCGAACAGGACTGGCGCGAGTTTCGTGATGCCATCCGCATTACCCGGGACATCATGCATCAACCGGCTTTAGATGCCTATCGCGGCGAAGAAATCAGCCCGGGCAAACAGGTACAAAGCGATGCCGAGCTGGACGAATTTATCCGTAACCACGCTGAAACTGCGTTCCATCCATCTTGCAGCTGCAAAATGGGTGAAGATAATATGGCGGTGGTCGATGGCTACGGGCGGGTACATGGGCTGCAAAACCTGCGAGTGATTGATGCTTCCATCATGCCGCTGATTATTACCGGCAACCTGAATGCCACCACCATTATGATGGCCGAAAAACTGGCCGATCATATTCGCGCCAAACCGGCGCTGGCCAAATCTACGGCGCCATTTTACCGGGCCAATACGCCAGTCCGGTCAATCTAGCCGCAACAGAACGCTTTGATCTCTTAGATCATTTTGATGTGCATTTTTATACACATCCTTTTTTTCTTAGTTAAAACCACATACCCAACCATCCGCACAGCTCACGGTCGGATGGTTGGCTGGGATTTTTTACATTCAATCAGGTTAAATTTTAAAACAATGATTCCATTTACAAGAACGGTGGTCGCCGCCGGATGTCTGTCATGTATCAGCATGTCCAGCTGGGCCAATGATGCATCCTCTTCCTCTATTGATGTGTCTGGTCAGCTGACCGCAGTATCCAAATATGTGTCGCGCGGTCTGACCAATGCACCAGAAAATGAAGACCTGGCTTTGCAGGCCTCTTTAACCCTGGGCTATGGAAATTTTTACGCTGCTTATTGGGGCAGTACACTGGGTTATTCATACCGCGATTTACAGCAAGGCCGGCAATACAGCACCGATAAAATGGAACATGATTTTATTGTCGGGCATGTGTCAGATTTTAAAGGCCTCACTTGGGATCTGTGGAATGCGACCTATTATTATCCGGGTGGGGACAGTACCACCTCCAATGAACTGGGCCTGCGTGTCAGCAAAAACCTGAATGAGCAAGCTACACTAACCTTCGGCGTGTCGACCTATTTATATGATGTGGTGTATATGAATCAGGGCGATACCTATGTCAGCCTGAACTATGCCCATCAGCTCAGCGACAAATTAACTGGAAATCTGGCCGTTGCCGGTTCCTATTTTAATGACTCCGGCAAATATGAAGGTCAGGAATTTTTAGATACCCAGACCGATACCGCTTTTCGTTTTGCCTCGGTCGGACTGGATTATGCAGTTGCGCCGAATGTGAATGTCTTTTCCGACTTCATTCTGGGTGGCTATGACCGCAGTAAAATCAAACAGAAAAATCAGGCGGTTTGGGGCTTAAGATATAGCTTCTAATCTAGTCCCCAAGCATCAACCCTTTAATTGAGCGTAGACGAGGGCTGCTCCGGCCGAATGCGAATGCTTAAACCCTGAGGAAGGTTCAGGCTTAAATCCATCTGGTAGTGATGATGTTGGAGCAGCGCTTTCACCAAAGCCAGCCCTAAACCATGACCCTGTTGCTGGGCAGATTTACGCCAGAAGCGCCGGGTCATCTGGGTCAGTTCAGCGCCAGTCAGCCCCTGACCATCATCTTGTACCAGCAGTTGCTGATTATGCATGGTAATTGCAATTCGGCTTAAGCCTTGGGCATGTAGCAGGGCATTTTCCAGCAGATTTTTCAGAATCGTCTGCAAGCTCAGCGGTGGTAGTTGCAGGGTCTGCAGACTTTCCCAATCGACCTGCAATACGCTATTTAAATGCGGATAAACCGGACTTAATTCCTCTATCACTTGTCTTAAAACCGGCGCGACTTCGGTGGTATCTGAATCTGGGGCAGCTTGCGCAGCGTCATGATCGGTCTGGCTCAGTAATAACAATTGTTCCAGCAACTGCTGATAGCGCCAGATACTGTTTTCGGCCTGTTTCAGGTTTTCAATCAGCTTGCTGGCCTGCGCCGGATTTTGCTCGACCATCATCCGGCTGAGTTGTACATGGGTTTTAATTGCAGTTAAAGGACTACGCAGTTCATGCGCGGCATAGGCGGTAAACAGTTTTTCATTTTCCAGACTATGGTGCAGGTTCTGAATCAGCTGATTGGAATTATCGACAAAAGGCTGGACTTCTTTGGGAATTTTACGCGCATCTAGATGTTGCAGATAATGCGCCGCATCTGACAGCGAATGCTGTTTATCTGCCAGTTGCTGGGCCATATCATCTAAAGGGCGGAATTCTTTACGCAGAATATGAATCACCAGCGCCATACAGATCAGTAGCGATAACACCAGCGGAATCAGCACCGATTGCAGAATCTGTTGCAATAAAGAGGCTCTAAGCACCAGCCGTTCTGCGGCCACCACCTGAATATCACCTTTACGCAGCACATAACTGCGCCATTCCACACCATTTTCCTGCCAGGTACTAAAGCCCGGTTGCTGTCCGGTTAGCTGCGCCGGCGCACCGCGGGTGCGAGCCACCACATACGGCCCCAAGGTAATATCCGAGCTAAACACCGACACCTCACAGGCAATCAGGTTTTGCGCATGATACTGTTCGGCCACCTGTTTTAAGGAATCGGGATTAATTTCCTGGAGCGGCAAATGCTGAATCAGCCGCGCCACCATTTGTGCAGAAGCAAACAGGCGCTGATCCAGCGTATCTTGCAGCCGCTGCTGCAAATCATAATACAGCCAGCAAAACACCAGACTCCACAGGCTAAGAAACACCACCATAAACATGCTAACCAGCCGCCATTTTAAACTGTAGTTCTGCATGTTCAGCTCTCGGTTTCCGGCACTTTAAACATATAACCCACACCACGAATGGTCTGAATCAGCTGCGGCTCTAGTTTCTGACGTAAATGATAAATATGCACATTCAGCGCATTACTCTCGATACTGTCCTGATAGCCATACAGTTTATCGAGCAGCTGTTCATTTTTTAAAATCTGGTTGGGATGGCTCATCAGGGTTTCCAGCAGGCTGTATTCACGCCGTGACAGAGTCACCGGCTGCTGCTGGAACGTCACTTCCTGGGTATCGCGGTTTAACAGCAAATCACCCAGTTGCAACAGGTTGGAAGAAAAACCACGATTACGCCGTGCCAGCGCATGTATACGGGCAATCAGCTCATCCAGTTCAAAGGGTTTGGTCAGGTAGTCATCGGCCCCCAGATTTAAGGCTTCTACACATTGCCGGGTTTGGTGTCGGGCGGTTAAAACCAGTACCGGCAGATGAATTTCATCCTGGCGCCACTGCTGCAGTAGTTCCAGACCGTCCTGATCAGGCAGGCCCAAATCCAGCAGGCACAGGTCGACCGCACTTTGCCGGATAAAATAATCAGCAGCGCGTGCAGTGGCCACATGCTCGACTGAAATATTTAAATAGTCCAGCGCTGAACAGATACTTTGGGCAATATAAGGATCATCTTCGACCAGAACCACAAACATAGTTACTCTCCACCTGAAATCCTATTTTATAAATAATGAGCTATGTTAATGTTCTCTTAATTTAATCTTTTTAATAATGAATCGGGTTTTCTACAGAAAAATGGACGTCATGATTACGCGTGTAAGTGCTTTGCTTGTGGTTCTTTGTGCATTCTGGCCAATCTGGTCACAGGCGCAGGAGTTCTTGCCCCCCGATCAGGCGTTTCAGTTTCAGGCGCGTTCTATTAGCGATGATCAGGCGGAACTGCGCTGGACCATCGCCGAGGATTATTATTTATATCATGATCAGCTACAGGTGCGTAGCGATGCTGGTGCGCTAAAATTACAGCTGCCGGTCCCGGAAGATAAGAACGATCCGACCTTTGGCCAGACCAAGGTGCATTATCATCAGGTCAAGACTACAATTAAGGTCGCGCCAAACCAGCAATTTAAAATTCAGTGGCAGGGCTGTGCCGAAAGCGGTTTATGTTATCCGGTGCAACGCGCCACCATTCAGACCGATGCGCAAGGCTTGTTGCCCCAGTCAGATGCACCTTCAAGCGAACGGCGTTTATTAAGCGCTGCCAAACCGGTCGCGCTGGATGCACCGGCTAAAATTGAAGCAGCACCAAGTAAGCCTGAAAAAACAGCGCTGATAACTGCACCAGCTGTAGTAGAAGCAAATGTAATTGAAGATGAAGCGATTGCCGCAGTAGAGAATACAGAGCTGACAAAAATCACTGATGCTGTCGCGGCTTCAGAAATTTCAGTCGTAGCGTCCAATCCGGTGCCGGCCAGTGAAATCGCAGGCGAAACACAAACGACAGCAGCCGCGTCATTACAATCTGAATGGAACAATGACCAGTATTTTTTCAATTTACTCTCGGAACATCATTTATTTTTTAATCTGCTGATTTTTTTAGGTTTTGGTATTTTACTGGCCTTTTTACCTTGTTCTTTGCCACTGATTCCAATTTTGTCTGGCATTCTGGTACAGCGTCATCGTGGTTATCGTGCTGCGTTGATTGCGCTGGCTTTTGTACTGGGTATGGCCGCAGTGTATGCGGTGATGGGACTGGCGGTTGCACAACTGGGCTATAGTTTCCAGCGCTGGTTCCAAAGCCCGATCTTTATTGGCATCTTTGCAGTGCTGTTTATTTTATTTGCCTTGAACCTGTTTGGGGTGTATCAGCTCTCCTTACCACAGGGTTTATTGCAACGACTGGACCGATGGCAGCAAAAACAGCAGGGCGGTACGCTGGTGGGTGCTGCGTTAATGGGGATGATTTCCGCGCTGATTGTAGGTCCGTGTATGAGTGCGCCTTTGGCCGGTGCCTTGCTGTTTGTATCGCAACTGGATCAGCCGGTACTTGGCGCGACCTATCTGTTTGTACTGGGTCTGGGCCTCGGGATTCCTTTATTTATTGCCGCCGTATTTGGCGCCAAATATTTACCGAAACCGGGTTTATGGATGGACCGGCTAAAATTCAGTTTCGGCTTTTTAATGCTGGCGCTGGCGGTTTATTTCGCCCGTCCATTGCTGCCGACCGTGGCCTATTTCCTGTTGATGGGCATTATTTTTCTAGCACTGGCGATTTACTGCTTCGATTTAATCCGCAGACATCTGCAAGGTAAAATCTCGCGTGTTGGCGTTATTGTGCTGGCGCTGGCCATGATCGGCATTGGTATTTGGCATATTCAACATGGCCTTCAGCAGATGGGTGCGGTCCATGCCCAAAAAACACTCAGCTGGCAAAAGGTGCATACCCAGCAGGAACTGGCACAGCTGCTACAGCAGAACAGTGGACGCAGTATCGTGATTGATGTCTATGCCGACTGGTGTGTGGCCTGTCAGCCGGTAGAAAATGAAGTCCTGCCACGTACCGATGTACAGGCAGCCTTGCAGGATGTGGTGCGGATTAAACTGGATTTAACCGAGTATCATCCATCTCAAGATGCATTACTGCGTGACTGGCAGATTCTTGGCCCACCGACCATGATTTTCCTGGACAGCCAGCAGCAGGAACAGCGTACTTTACGTTTAACCGGCACCTTTAGCGCGACCCAACTTATTCAGCGCTTGCAGCAACTTCAGCAGGCAAACACGCCATGATGGTTTCTGCAACGGCGCTGCATATAGGCCCACTGATGTTGCCGTGGCAGATGGTGCTGCTGCTCACCGGATTAGTGCTGGTGTATGGGGCAGGGCGATATTTCAGACACAAACAGCAATGGCCTGAACCTAGCTGGCGCATCTTTAGTGACAGCTTGTGGACATCATTCTGGGTGGGGTTAATTGCCGCACGACTGGTTTTTGTGCTGATGCATGCCGATCTTTATCTGGCGACACCACTGGATATAATCAAAATTCAGGACAAAGGCTTTCATTTTTATGGCGGATTGATTGCCGGCATTGGGTGGTTTTTATGGAAAAACCGGTCATTGGCCAATCTGCCTAAAGCGATATTGATCGCGCTATTTGTTGCGATCCAGCTTTGTCTGAACTGGGGTATTCAATCAGTCTTGCCACAGCAGAATCAGTATCCTGACCTGCAATTTCAAAATTTACAGCAGCAACAGGTGCCGCTACAGCACTGGGTTGGCAAACCGACCGTCATCAACCTGTGGGCCAGCTGGTGTCCGCCGTGTCACCGGGAAATGCCGGTTTTACATCAGGCCCAGCAGGCTTATCCGGACATTCATTTTGTAATGCTGAATCAGGGCGAAACGACTGACACGGTACAGGATTATCTGCGTCAGCATGGTTTTAATTTCCAGCATGTCCTATTTGATCCTCAAGGTGACATGGCCACCCAGATGAATATGTACGGCTTGCCAAGCACCTTGTTCTTTAATGCGCAAGGACAGCTCGTGCATCGGCATATGGGAGAACTGACCCAGCCGATGCTGCGTCGCTATATCAACGATCTTTCTGCTCCATCTTCAAAATAACAGGAAATTCTTATGAAAATGATCTATCCCGCTGCGTTGTTCCTGCTGCTGTTAAATACAACAGCATTTGCCCAAACTGATCTGAAAAAACAGATTGAGCAGGAAGGCTTTAAATTTATCAAGCAGATTGAAGCGCCAGAGCAAATGACCGGATGGGCCGGGCATATGCAGCAAAGTCCGGCGACCGTGTTTATTTCCAATGACCAGAAATATTACATTATTGGCGATTTGCACAATGCCAAGGGTGAGAACCTGACCATCAAAGCGCTTGAAACCCATGTTAAAGACGCCGTGCTGGATGATGTCTGGAAAAGTCTGGAGAACTCCACCTGGATTCAGGATGGACAAAAAGATGCGCCGCGGATTGTATATGTATTTTCAGACCCGAATTGTCCGTATTGCCATACCTTCTGGCAAAAGGCACGTCCGTGGGTGAAGGCGGGGAAGGTACAGCTTAGACATATTCAGGTGGCAGTCATTCGTGATGAGAGTCGCGGGCAAGTGGCGACCATGCTGATGGCTAAAAATCCGCAGCAGGTGTTTACCAGTTACAATGCCAACAAAGGGCAAAACAAGTTAAAAATTACCAAGAATATCCCTGCTGATATTGCTGCAAAAATAGATGCCAATCAGGAACTGATGGCTAAATATGGTTTCTTTGCCACGCCGTCAATGGTGTGGAAAAACCAGCAAGGCGAGTTTAAGTCCGCCCAAGGGATGACGGAGGATTTAAGAGAGATTTTTGAGAAGTAAAAGGTTCATGAACAATGGCAGATGTTGTTTAGGTTATCACCTGTGGCTTAAAAATTCTCCCCTTGCGGAATGCTGTTCCTCACCTCTTTAATAAATAGGAGGTAGAGGAGATTAGATATAAAAAAGACCGTCGCTAAGGGCGATTTTTGATCATAACTTGCTAATAATGACAATTGTCGCTATTATGTATTTAATACAGCCGCCACGCTTAGTTCTTCTTTTGAAGTCCGCGCAACCTTGGCGGTTTTTTATGCCTCGATTTTAGTGAATTATGTTAAAACCTTATAAATAAAAAGCCTTTATCATATGCTGAGCAAGTGCATCATCTACAGTCTAAAGGATTGAGTATTCATAATGTTGCTTGGGCTGAAGGAATATTGGCAAAATATGGTTATTATCGCTTAAGTGCATATTGGTATCCTTACCGAATAAGGTCAGGAAATAATGTCTTAGATCGATTCAAGCCGGGCACTTCGTTTGAAAAAATTGTGCAATTATATGAATTTTATACTGAATTACGATTACAAATATTCGGTGCTATCGAAATTATAGAAACGTTTTTACGAACGAAATTAACGTATTATCTCGGTCAGAGATATGGTGCATTTGGTATATACAACGCACAAAATTTTTATCCCAAATTTAACCATAGAAAATTTTTAGAAACATGCAACAAAGAAGTTGAACGCTCTAAAGATACGTTCATCCAGCATTTTCAACAAAATTATGATGATTTTCCTCAAATCCCAATTTGGATGCTGACAGAAGTTTTAAGTTTTGGTTCATTGTCATTTTTATATAGTGGTTTAATAAATAATAAGGCTAACAATAAAGAAGATAAGAAAGCAATCGCACAGCATTTTTCTTTGCATCATGAAAAATTAGCTGAATGGTTGCATATATTGACCTATGTAAGAAATATTTGTGCCCATCATGGACGGTTATGGAATAAAGAATTAGCTATTAAATCTAAAGCCGACAAAGATCCAAATTGGCAATCACCGATTACACCGACGAATAAACGTATCTTCTATGTACTCTTAATCTTAAAAACCTTGCTAAGACCGACAGGATTTGATTCAGAGTGGTGCTATCAATTGAATAAACTCTTAAAACCTATTGTGAAAGATGAAAATTGGCGTGTTGCGATGGGTTTTCCTGATAATTGGGAAGAACATCCTATTTGGAGCTTATGAAATATGGTAAAAAAAATACCAGAATTTTTAGAAGGTCGTAGCCCTGATCGTCAAAATCGCATTTTGGAAAATACAAAAATAATCTTAAAAGATTGTGTTATGGATGAGGTTTATTTATTACAACTAGCAGAAAAAGCGAAAAGTGAAGAAACTATCAGGATAACTTTAGCTGACTTAAGAGTTCGAGTTCACAAAAACCGCACTTAAAAGTTTGATAAGCTGAAACCGCGTATCGCTTAGTCTATCAAGTCATTGACGCCAAAATTGTGGTGCTTGTCTTAGACGTTGACCGCCGTGACACCATTTATAAAAAGATGTAAAAAAGACCGCTATATTGCGGTCTTTTTAGTATTTAGACTTTTATAATTTCACCAACTCCACCCGACGGTTTTTCGCCTTACCATCTTCAGTCGCATTATCTGCAACAGGCTGAGTATCCCCAAAACCTTTGGCTGTCAGACGATTTGTATCAATGCCTGCTTTGGTTAGAGCAGTTACCACAGCTTGCGCACGTTGCTCAGACAATTTTAAATTATGCGCCGCATCGCCTGTATTATCAGTATGTCCGTAAATGCCAAGTTTTAAATCATCGTTATCTTTCAGTAAAGCAATAATCTGATCTATTTGTTCTTGTGAGTCTGGCAAAATATCGGCTTGATCTGTGGCAAAGTTAATTTGCACACTCACTTTACTGTTCTGATCCAGACTTTGTTTCAGTGCACTCGACGTCAGTGCTTTGGCAGTGATATTTAAGGGCTGACTTTCCGCTACCATTAAACCCATATAGTGACCAGATTGCGCCAAATGGAACCAAATATTTTTATCCGCTTGTCGAATCACATACGTTTGCGCAGGGTAATTATAAATATCAGCCAAACCTGAACCATGTTGCACCCGAATGGCATCAGGCAGACTGTTGGCAAGCTCTTTGGGGATTTGACTATTGGCAACTTCTACACCGCCAAGCTGTTTAATTACCGCATCAAGATTACGCTGTATTTCTAAATAACTGCCTTCTTTATAATCTGATTCAGCGCTAATACCCGAACTAAACAGTTTTCCTTCAACCCAGTGAAAGTCATGTCCTGTCCAAAACGGCACACGTTCAAACTTTCGATTTTCATCATTCTGATAGCGATAACCCTGTGGTAACTCAATATAAGGAAACTCGCCAAGCACTGCGGTCGAAATGGGGATGTTATTCAGATCAAAATCTGAGCTGGCTTTGGCAGTTTCATTTGAATCTGATGTGATTTCAGAAGTACTGACTTCAGTTTCAGCCTGATCAGAAGTGGGTTTGGCACAGCCATACAGTGTCAGTACACAACCTAAACTTAGGCCTAAGATTGTTTTTTGAAAAGTCATCGGATATTTCCTTATTTTACTGATCTTAATATTCTGCTTGTATTTTAAGCAGTATAGCTGAGCCGGTTTAAATTTTCATTTTTTATAGAGGCTGAGCGTCGCTAAGTCGCCTCTCAAGAAGATAGGGCTACAGAAGATCACTGCATCTATTCGTTTAATAGGAAGGTAAATCACTGATCATTTACAAGCTAAACCCCTTGATTTTTCCTCATCTTCAACTGAGCCAAATTCATGTTGATGCTTTTATAGACATTTTTATATAAGCGCCGTTTGACCTAAACAGACCAGATCCAAATATTTAGGCGAGCCAATTTTTTATTCCATCAAGAAGCTCATTCTCTTCAACAAAATGTGAAGATATTTAGCTACAATAAAAATTATAAATAATTGTTTTTATTAAAATTAAAAAAATCTATTTTGATTCTAAATCTAGCTTTTTGGCCTTTTTCCAGCAAGAAAAATTGGACTCGATTGATGACTCATAGGGCAGTCTATTTTTCTATATTTTCGCCTTAAATAACGCTATTCAAATCAAAACATGAATTTAATTCACTATTAACTTAGATTAAATCATTTTTATTCATCTTAGGGTTCACGTATAACTAAAACCAGAAAGACATTCAGATTTTTATTTTTAGATATTTAAAGCGGTGGAACAGATGAGTCAACAGTTTGCATGTTCAATTAAACGTATTCGTTTTGATGAAAACTATCAACCAGCGGACAGTACCCGTTTAACAACCAACTTTGCCAATCTGGCGCGTGGCGAAAGCCGTGAACAGAACCTGCGTAACACGCTGCGCATGATCAATAACCGTTTTAATGCCTTGGCACATTGGGATAATCCGAAGGGTGACCGTTATTCACTGGAAATTGATATTGTGTCTGCAGATCTTGATGTCGAAGGCAATGGTAACGCCTTTCCAGCCATTGAAATGCTGAAATCGACGATTGTTGATCATCGTACCAATCAGCGTATTGAAGGCATGATCGGAAACAGTTTTTCATCGTATGTACGTGATTATGACTTTAGCGTGCTTTTATTGTCCCAAGGCCATAAAGCCGGGGAAATGCCTGACAACTTTGGTGATTTGCACGGCAAGCTGTATCAGTACGTGGTGAATTCCGAGGCGTTCCAGTCACAGTTTAATAAACAGCCGGTGATCTGCCTGAGCGTATCGACCACCAAAACCTATTATCGTACCGCCAATATTCATCCGGTGTTAGGGGTTGAATATCAGCAAAATGAATACTCAAGAACAGATCATTATTTCGCAAAAATGGGGTTAACTGTTCGCTATTTTAAACCGGAAAATAGTGCTGCACCTTTGGCGTTCTATTTTAGCGGTGATTTATTGGCGGATTATACCGATCTTGAATTAATCAGCGCGATTAGCACCATGGAAAGCTTCCAGAAGATTTATCGTCCTGAAATTTATAATGCCAACTCGACTGCAGGTCAGGTCTATCAACCTAGTCTTGAGTACCCGGATTATTCCTTAACGCAAATTGTCTATGACCGTGTCGAGCGTAGCCAGCTGGCCGTAAAACAGGGCAAATGGACAGAAGAACACTTTATTAAACCGTATCAGCACATTCTGGAACAGTGGGCTGCCAGCTACGCCGTAGCAACCAACGCTGCTTAATTCAACGTATAGAGATAGAAGATTAAAGATGAGCATTTTACTCCCAACCTCAACCGCAGGCAGCTTACCGAAACCATCCTGGCTGGCAGAACCGGAAAAACTCTGGTCGCCATGGAAACTTGAAGGCGATGCACTGCGTGAAGCCAAACAGGATGCCTTGAGCCTGTCACTGCATGAACAGTTACTGGCCGGAATTGATATTGTCAGCGATGGTGAGCAGACCCGTCAGCATTTTGTCACCACCTTTATTGAACATCTCGAAGGTGTGGATTTTGAAAAACGGGAAACGGTGCGTATTCGTAACCGTTATGATGCCAGCGTACCTTCGGTGATCGGTGAGGTGGCCCGGAAACAGCCAGTGTTTGTGAAAGATGCCAAGTTTTTACGCAGCCAGACCACTCAGCCAATTAAATGGGCTTTGCCGGGTCCAATGACCATGATCGATACCCTGTACGATGGTCATTACAAAAGCCGTGAAAAACTGGCCTGGGAATTTGCCAAAATCCTGAATCAGGAGGCAAGGGAACTCGAAGCGGCTGGGGTCGATATTATCCAGTTTGATGAACCTGCTTTTAACGTGTTCTTTGATGAAGTCAATGACTGGGGCGTGGCCACACTGGAACGCGCACTGGAAGGACTGAAATGCGAAACCGCCGTGCATATCTGTTATGGCTATGGCATTAAAGCCAATACCGACTGGAAAAAAACCTTAGGCTCTGAATGGCGACAATATGAAGCCGTATTCCCGAAATTGCAACAATCCAAAATTGATATTGTATCGCTGGAATGCCAGAACTCGCGCGTACCGATGGACCTGATTGAGCTGATCCGTGGCAAAAAAGTCATGGTTGGCGCTATTGATGTGGCCACCAACCAGATTGAAACCGCAGAAGAAGTGGCCAATACCTTGCGTAAGGCCTTGCAATTTGTCGATGCCGACAAGCTTTATCCATCGACCAACTGTGGTATGACGCCGTTATCACGTCAGGTGGCGCAAGGTAAACTGCGTGCTTTAAGCGCTGGCGCCGATATTGTGCGTCAAGAATTGAGTGCTTAACGCGCAGGTACATCATGTGGCAGAGCTGATGGGAATGGATGGAA
Source organism: Acinetobacter sp. YH01025 (assembly GCF_013420185.1). Lineage (NCBI taxonomy): Bacteria > Pseudomonadati > Pseudomonadota > Gammaproteobacteria > Moraxellales > Moraxellaceae > Acinetobacter > Acinetobacter sp. YH01025. Next base: position 38,651 of record NZ_VOYR01000016.1, read on the forward strand.
AACATCTGGCCCATCCGCTTAACAACCATTTCAAGCATAACCCAAGAAAATGAAGGAATCCGGTGATGATTGAAGCAGCAGACTTTAGAAATGCCATGTCTTTGCTCAGCAGCGCGGTCAATGTGGTGACCACGGCTGGGGCATCTGGTGTGCATGGATTTACCGCATCTGCCGTGTGTAGTGTAACCGATACACCACCGACCTTATTGGTTTGCATGAATCAGACCTCACGTTCACACGCCCATTTTATTGAAAATAAAGTCTTGAGCGTGAATGTGCTAGGCGCGCAGCATCAGCAGATCTCCAATGTCTTTGCTTCCAAAATGAAGTCTGAAGAGCGCTTTCAATATGGAACCTGGACCGAACTGGAAACCGGTGCACCGGTGTTAACAGATGCCTTGACCAGCTTTGATTGCGAGATTGAGCAGATTCAGCAGGTGGGTACGCATAGCATTTTTATGTGCCGTGTGCTGGCCATTCAGCACAGTCAGCAAGAACATGGTCTGGTGTATTTTAATCGTGCCTATCATCAGGTTGGTGAGCTGGAACTTGCTTAAGGCGCCTTGTCTTTAATTTCAAATTATTCAGTCAGTATTTCGTGGAAATTATCATTTTTTTAATTATCGGGGCATGCGCAGGTTTTGCCGCTGGGCTGTTTGGGGTCGGTGGCGGAACAATCATTGTACCACTGTTATATATCGTGTTTATGCAGATGGGTTATAGTCCGGATGTGATTATGCATTTGGCTTTAGGTACATCGCTAGCAACTATTGTGATCACCTCTATCAGTTCATTGATGGCGCACCATAAGAACGAGGCAGTGCTGTGGCCAGTCTTTAGACATCTAGCTCCGCCTATGGCCATTGGATGCTTTTTCGGTGCAGGGATTGCCGGTTTAATTTCGGGCTTACATTTGCAGATTGTGGTAGGAATCTTTCTGATCTGGGTGGCGTATACCATGTTTACAGGTAGCAAAAAGCCGGCAGAGCAGGGGCGAACCTTGCCCTCAACCGGTCAACAAATCGCTGCAGGTTCGGGAATTGGTTTTGCTTCAGCCATCTTTGGGATTGGCGGTGGCAGCTTGACCGTACCGTATCTCAACCGTTATGGCGTGGTCATGCAACAGGCAGTAGGCACATCTGCAGCCTGTGGTTTCCCCATTGCAGTTGCCGGTGCTTTGGGATTTATGATTTTTGGGATGCAGGCGCAGGTGAATGTGCCCAATACTATTGGCTTTGTTCATATTTATGCTTTTCTTGGTATTAGCATTATGAGTTTCTTTACTGCCAAACTTGGGGCGAAAACAGCACATGCATTATCGCCACAAATCCTGAAAAAATGTTTCGCCGTGTTATTGGTGATTGTGGGCTGTTTCTTTCTGGTTAAGGGTTTGAGTTAAGCTGAAGGCAATTGGAAGATAACGAATACGCTCATAATAGTGGTTTGATTATAGAGCGTATGCTTCTTAGCAGATTCATGATCTAAATAATTATCTTTAGAAGGAGCTTCCTGTTCAATTTGGATTACTTGATTTACTTAGAAGAAGTCGGTTTCCTCAATTAAAAAATAGAACAATAAATATTAGGGTCTGTTGACATTTACTGTGCAAAAAAAATAGCGAGAAAGTAGAATTTAATCGCCAAACCAAATCTACTCCTCGCTATGCCTCGTACAATGTTGACTGATCAACACTGGTCTAAGTTAGAAAACATTTACCGTAATTTTCGTATTTATCTCAAACAAAATCTTCGAAATTTTATTGAAGCTATTCTTTATAGAATCCGTACAGGCTGCCCGTGGCGGGATTTACCTGCTGCCTTCGGAAAGCCAAACTCCATATTC
>NZ_VOYR01000017.1:0-28210 GCF_013420185.1 Acinetobacter sp. YH01025
ACCTGGTCTTCCAGGCTTAACTTGGGCGGTCTGCCTTTGGCAGGGACATGTTTCTTCAATTGCTCAACCATTAAATCAAAGGTTGACCATGAGATGCCCGTGTATCGCTTGAACTGAGGATCAGAAAACTTGTTTGAATCGATGTATTTCATCCGCAGATTATGCATGAATGCCAAGAAATCTGGAGTGCAAATATCAACCAAAAAGAAGATCGTTTTTTGATTTATGAAAGAGATCTAATTAATTAATTTATTTATTTTTTTCTGAAACCAGTGAGTTCTATTCTAGGTGGTGTATCAAAAAGTATGCTAAAAAAAAGCAGGTTGAATTTTGATAAAATAGAGAAATGCAAATAACTCTAGAAATCAAATGTCCAACCTGCCTCAGTGACAGTATAAAGAAAAATGGCATCAAAGTAGATGGGAAACAAAACTACCAATGCAAAGACTGCAAACGTCAGTTTATTGGTGACCATGCTCTGAGCTATCTAGGATGTAATTCTGGCATTACTCGTAAAGTATTACAGTTAATGGTCAGAGGCAGCGGTATACGAGATATCGCTGAAGTTGAGCGCATTAGTATCGGTAAAGTCTTACGGACTTTAACTGAATCGGCCTATCAAATTCAGCCTAAACAAAGTCATTATGAATCTCTCGAAGTAGATGAATTCTGGACTTTTGTTGGAAATAAAAATAATAAACAATGGCTTATTTACGCCTACCATCGAGAAACAGGTGAGATTGTTGCTTATGTTTGGGGTAAGAGAGATTTAGCTACAGTCCAAAGGTTGAAGGCAAAGCTTAAACAATTAGGTATTCACTACACCCGAATTGCAAGTGATCATTGGGACAGTTTCATCACTGCTTTTAAAAACTGCAAGCAAAGTATTGGTAAGTTATTTACTGTAGGAATTGAAGGTAATAATTGCAAAATAAGGCATCGAATAAGGCGTGGTTTTAGAAGAAGTTGTAATTTCTCCAAAAAGCTTGAAAACCATTTTAAAGCCTTCGACTTAACTTTGTTTTACATCAATAATGGCTTCATTTAATGTCAGCATACTTTTTAAAACACCACCTAATTTTTTACTCGCCATAAAAAAGGGAGATGATGTTCATCTCCCTTTGTGTTTGAGCGCGCTGTTTAAACTGGCTTAGTTAAACTGAATTAGTCAAACAGACGGTCAAAGAATGACTTTTTCTTTGGTGACGAATTGTTGTTATCACCATCCAGCGTCGCTTGCAGTTCTTTCAGCAGTTCACGCTGACGCGACGTCAGGTTCACTGGGGTTTCCACCACAATACGGCACAGCAGATCGCCGACCATGCTGGTACGTACCGGTTTTACGCCTTTACCGCGCAGACGGAACAGTTTACCGGTTTGGGTGCCTTCCGGAATTTTCAGGCTCACCCGGCCATCCAGCGTCGGAATTTCAATTTCTTTACCTAATGCGGCATCGGCAATTGAAACCGGCACATCCATATACAGATCGGCACCATCACGCTGGAAGATTTCATGCTCGCGCACCACCACTTCTACGTACAGGTCACCGGCCTGGCCATCACGGATCGCTTCACCTTTACCGGTTAAACGTACCCGGTCGCCATTGTCGACACCGGCTGGAATGGTAACCTCCAGGGTTTGCTGACGGTCAGATACCCCTGAACCATGACATATGTTACATGGGTTCTTGATGATTTTGCCCTGGCCACGACAGGTGCTACAGGTCTGCTGCACCGAGAAGAAACCTTGCTGCATACGTACCTGACCGGCACCATGACAGGTTTTACAGGTTTCAACATCATTCGGATTTTGCGAGCCTTTACCATCACAGGCATCACACGGTGCAGGTGCGGTAAAGCTGATGGTTTTTTTCACCCCTTTAACCGCTTCTTCCAGGGTCAGTTCCATCACATAGCGCAGGTCCGAACCTCGGCGCGCACGTTGCTGACGGCCACCGCCCCCAAAGGCCCCCCCAAAAATATCGCCGAACTGGCTAAAGATATCTTCGGCACTAAAGCCACCGCCGAAGCCACCACCGCCCATGCCGCCTTCAAAGGCCTGATGGCCCATACGGTCGTACATGCTGCGTTTTTCGCTGTCCGACAGTACTTCATAAGCTTCTGAAGCTTCTTTAAATTTTTCTTCAGCTTCCGGGTTATCTGGGTTACGGTCCGGATGATATTTCATCGCCAACTTACGGTAGGCTTTTTTAATTTCATCATCACTAGCGGTTTTAGCAACACCCAAAACCTCATAATAATCACGTTTAGCCATGTCTGGCGATGCTCCTCACGGAATTTTATTTAAGACTCAACTGAGGTCTGAAATTGGGGTTTATCCCAGATTTACAAGGGCAGGCAGCGAAAAAAATTTAGGCTGCTTAAAACACCGCCTTGTTTTTCATGAATTTACTTAAGCCTTTGATCCAGGCATTGAGTAAATATAAGAAGGCAATGGCGCTAAATACCACACCGGCAATGGTGGTCGCAGTGACCCAGGTGGCGTCATTCCAGGCATAGAAAAATAGCGGAATAAACCACAGGGCAGCAAATACCGCCAAAATGGAGTAGATCATGACATTGCGCATGACCCAGAGTGCCTGGGCCTGTAACCAGACCTCGGTCTGATCGACCATCACCACTTTACGGGCCAGCCAGTAGGCAAAAATGGCGCTAATTAAGGTAAACAGGGCGAAAAACATGAAGACGTAAGAAAGAGCAATCGAACGACGTAACTTGGCTAAGCTATCTTGCTGCATGTGTGCTTCAACCCCATTTACTGCATGTTTGGTTTTATAATATGCAGTAAATTTACCTATTGAAAATTGTAAAAATGAAGGTGCTACTATATTGAAATTTTCAAGCTTTCGCACCTTATATTGACACAAAATCAGGCCATATTCTGATTTTTTTTCACTTTAAACCACTGCGCATACAGGGCCGGCAAAAAGAATAAAGTGAGCAGGGTCGCAATAATCAATCCGCCCATGATGGCCACCGCCATCGGGCCAAAGAAAATACTGCGCGACAGCGGAATCATGGCCAGCACGGCGGCCAGTGCAGTCAGCACAATTGGACGGCAGCGGCGCACCGTGGCATTGATAATCGCATCCCACGGCGCTTCACCGGCCTGAATATCCTGCTCGATCTGGTCAATCAGAATCAGTGAGTTACGCATGATCATCCCCGACAGCGCAATGGTGCCGAGCATGGCCACAAAACCAAAAGGTTTATTGAACAGTAGCAGAAACAGCACCACCCCAATAATGCCAAGCGGCGCGGTTAAAAACACGATACAGGCCCGTGACATGCTTTTAAGCTGCAGCATCAACAGGGTAAACACCACCGCCAAAAACAGCGGCATACCGGCATTGACCGAGCTTTGCCCTCGCGCCGATTCTTCCACCGTCCCGCCGACTTCTAACAGGTAGCCGTTTGGCAACTGGCTGCGAATCTGCTGTAACGGTTCGCTTAGCTCCCCCACCACCGTGGCCGGTTGTAAACCGCTGCTGATGTCAGCCCGTACGGTAATGGTCGGTAAACGGTTACGGTGCCAGATCAGGCCTTCTTCAAAACGGTATTCAATCTGGGCAATCTGGGCCAATGGCACACTGCTACCCTGCGTAGTTGGTACTGCCAGACTGCTGAGTGAACCAACATCGACCCGCTCGGCTGCATCACCGCGCAGGCGGATTTCAATCAGTTCACGTTTTTCCCGGTACTGGTCAATCGCGCTGCCAAGAATGGAACTGTTGAGGAAGTTAGCCAGATCAACACTGCTGACGCCCATTTGTCGCGCCCGGTCCTGATCAATCTGTAGATGAATGACCTTGCTTGGCTCACCCCAGTCCAGATGCACATTGGTGGTGTTTGGATTGTCATCGACCTGAGCTGCGACCTGCTGCGCCCATTGCCGTACCTGAGCCAGATCTTCACCGGAGACCCTGAACTGGAGTGGATAGCCAACCGGCGGACCATTTTCCAGCAGCGACACCCGGGTACGCGCTTCCGGCAATAATTTACGAATCTGCTCATCCAGCGAACGGCGAATTTCATCCCGGTCTTCTAGCGATGAGGCCAGCACCACAAACTGGGCAAAACTGGTTTGCGGCAACTGCTGATCGAGCGGTAAATAAAAACGCGGCGAGCCGGTGCCGACATAGGCCACATAATTATCAATCCCCTCCTGCTTGGCCAGGAACTGCTCGACCTTTTGTACTGCGGCTTCGGTGGCTGTTAAAGAAGCGCCTTCTTCAAGTTTCAGATCAACCAGAATTTCGGCCCGGTTCGATGGCGGGAAAAACTGCTGCGGCACCAGCTTGAACATCAAAATCGACAGCACAAAAATGCCTACCGTAGCGGCAATCACAGTTTTGCGGTAGGTCACACAAGTATCGACCCAGCGGCGAAAGCCCTGATAAAAACGGGTCTGATACGGATTATGCTGCTCACCGACATGATGCACCACAGGCGCTGGAGCGGGCTGCTTGCGCAGACGTGCCCAAAGGCGCTGATACCAGCTGGCCTGTTGTGGCTGCTGATTAAAATCGGGCAGCAGTTTATCACCCAGATACGGCACAAACAGCACCGCGGCAAACCAGGACACCACCAGCGCAATGGTCACTACCTGGAAGATGGAGCGGGTATATTCGCCGGTACTAGACGCGGCCGTGGCAATCGGTAAAAAGCCGGCGGCGGTAATCAGGGTACCCGTCAGCATTGGAAAAGCGGTGGTTTTCCAGGTAAAGCCGGCCGCCTGAAGCCGGCTATAGCCCTGCTCCATTTTAATAGCCATCATCTCTACCGCAATAATGGCATCATCCACCAGCAGACCCAGCGCCAGAATCAGGGCACCAAGGGAAATCTTGTGCAGACCGACATCAAACAGGTTCATGCCGGCAAAGGTCATCGCCAGCACCAGTGGAATCGAAAAAGCCACCACCAGACCGGTACGAAACCCGAGCGAGAAAAAGCTGACCAGCAGCACAATAATCACCGCCTCGGCCAGTACCTTCATAAATTCATTGACACTGTGCTTGACCGCCACCGGCTGATCCGAGACTTTTTGCAGCTGCATGCCCAGTGGCAAGGTCTGTTGTAGCTGCTGGAATTCGCTGGCCAGGTTCTCCCCCAGCGCCAGAATATCGCCGCCTTTACGCATAGACACGGCAATGCCAATCCCGTTTTCGCCCATAAAGCGCATCCGTGGCTGGGCCGGATCACTAAAACCGCGGTAAATCTCCGCGACATCGCCCAGTTGAATGGTGGTACCATTGACCAGCAGCGGCATCTGTTGCAAGGCTTCAACACTGTTCAGCTGACCGCTGACCCGGACCTGAATCCGGTCGGTTTCAGTTTCAAAAAAGCCGGCACTGGCCATGCTGTTCTGCTGCTGCAACGCCTGCTGAATGGCGGTAACTGGAATACCGAGCTGGGCCGCTTTGGTATTGGACAGTTCAATCCAGATTTTCTGGTCTTGCAGGCCAATCAGTTCGACCTTGCTGACATCCTTGACCCGCTGCAATTGTAGCTGCAGGCGATCGGCATACTCTTTTAAGGTGGCATAGTCAAAATCTTCACCGGTCAGCACATAAATATTGCCGAAGGTATCGCCAAATTCATCGTTAAAAAACGGCCCCTGCACACCTTGGGGCAGCTCATGCCGGATATCATTGATTTTCTTGCGCACGGTATACCAGATATCCGGAATTTGCCCGGAACGCAGCGAATCTTTGGCAATAAAGGTCACCATCGATTCTCCCGGACGCGAATAAGCCAGAATCCGCTCGTACTGCCCGGTGGTCATCAGCTCTTTTTCAATCCGGTCAGTGACCTGCAAGGACACTTCCTTGGCGGTGGCGCCCGGCCAGTAGGTCTGCACCACCATCACCTTAAAGGTAAACGGCGGATCTTCACTCTGCGACAATTTGGAATAAGAATACATGCCAATAATGCCAAGCAGCAGCATGAAATACAGAATCAGGCCCTTGTTTTTTAAGGCCCATTCCGACAGGTTAAAGTTTAGCGGTGCACTCATGCTTAACCCCCTGCCTGAATCTTGACGGCACGGTTTTCCCGGTCAATCGGATGGATTTTTTGCTGATCGCGCAGCAGATGCACCCCACCCACTACCACATAGTCCGTTGGCTTTAGACCACTCAGCACCGGTACGCTGTCACGGCCATAGGCACCCAGCTGTACATCTACTTTACGTAGCTGATGATTGGCGCCCACCACCAGGACATAAGCCTGCTGGCCATTGGCCGAGACGCTGGACAGCGGTACGGTCAGCTGCTGCTGTGCATTGCCATTTAAAAACACCCGCGCACTTTGTCCCAGCTGGATGGCCGGATTGGCAGCACGTAGCGCCACCTTGACACTAAAAGTACGTGACTGGTCAGCTGCCGGTGAAATCTCCCGCACATAGGCTTCAAAGCGCTGATCCGGCTGTGACCATAAGGTGACTGTGGCCGGCTGACCGACTTTAATCTGGCTCATGGCCTGCTCCGGCACGCCAATCACCACTTCACGTTCACCGGAAATTGCCAGCTGATACGCCGCCTGACCGGCTGCCACCACCTGCCCCACTTCAATATTGCGTGCGGTAATCACCCCGTTTTTATTGGCCACCAGCCGGTTATATACGGTCTGGTTCTGCGCCACCGCATAATTGGACTGCGCCTGTTTCAGTGCTGCCACAGCAGATTTGTATTGATTGTCGATGGCATCGTATTGCGAGCGGCTAACCGCATTCATTGGCAACAGCTGCTGAAAACGTTGCAATTCATCTTGGGCAATTTTGGCGGCCGACTGGGCACTGTCGAGCTGGGCGCGCGCTGCATTCAGCTGTAACTGGGCATCTTTAACATCTAAACGTGCCAGCACCTGCCCGACCTTGACCTGATCGCCCACATCAACATAGCGCTCCACCACCTGACCGCCCACCCGAAAGGCCAACGCGGTCTGCTGACGCGCCTGCACCTCACCGGCATAGCTTTTTTGTGCCTGATGACTGGAGGTGGGCTGGGCCACCATCACATAGGGAATATTCTGTTCAGTGCTGGCGCTGTCCTTGCTGCAACCGACCAGGGTGCTACACACCAGGATCAGGCTGAGAACTACCGTGTTAATCGTGCTCATGCGGTTGACTCTTATTTGTCAGATGTTTTTCAGGCAAAATAGCAATATATTAAAAATGATCAATTTTTAATTAATATACCGATGAGTACATTAATTGCAAGAAACAGCAAAACACAATGACTGTTTTTATTTTATTTAGGATATTTTCAGCAAATGAACGTCGGACGTCCCAAAGATCTCGAAAAACGCCAGTGCATTCTGGAATCGGCTAAATCCTTGTTTTTAAAGCAGGGCTATCATGGTTCGAGCATGAATGAAATTGCCCGCGATGCCGGCGTGACCAAACTGACGGTCTATAATCATTTTCAGGACAAGGCCACCTTGTTTACCTGTGCCATTGAAGATACCTGTGAAGCCCTGATTATGGCGCGTCCGCCGCAGCTCGGTGCCGACAGCAATTTCCAGCAGGCGCTGGCGCAGCTGTGTGCGCTGTCCCTGGAAATTGTCTATTTACCCGAAGCCATCAAGCTGGAATATCTGCTGCTCGATTTGGCCTCACAGCAAAGTCCGCTGTTACAGCAGTTTTATCAGGCCTCGCATCAAAAGCTGAACCAAGTCTGGCAGCACTTTTTCCAGCAGGCCATTGATTTAGAGTTCATCCCCAACAGACCGCTAGAACAGTTAATCCAGTTGATGCTGTCGTTGTTGCTCGGTCAGCGCCATCATGAAATTTTGCTCGGCATCCGCCCGATTCCGGCCACCGAGGAACAGCAGCAGCTGATCCAGTCCAGTATCCAGCTGTTCCTGCAAGCCATCTCCGAGTGACTGGCTGCCTAAGCCTTGAACAAAACCGGCTTTTTTGCAGCGCTTCCGGATAAAAATTATCCGACTTTCGCCTGGTGCTAGCTTGGATTGTCACGAATTCCGGGTATAGTCAAAACAGGAACTCTGGAGAGGGAAAAAAATGATTCAACAAATTGCTACTCCATTACGCGAAGATGTGCGTCTGCTGGGAAATTTACTGGGCGATACCCTGAAACAGCACGCCGGACAAGATTTGTTTAATCAGGTCGAACAGATTCGTGCGCTGGCCAAAGGCGCCCGTGATGGCCAGATTGAAGCAGAAAAACAACTCGAACAACTGCTGTCCAGTCTGGAAGATGAGGAAATTCTGCCGCTAACCCGTGCCTTTACCCACTTTTTAAATTTTGCCAATATTGCCGAGCAGTATCATGTGGTGCGTAGCCGCCGCCAGAGCGAATTTGATGACAGCGCACCCTCCCCGAATCCACTCGATCATCTGTTTCAGAAGTTCCAGCAGCACGATATTTCTGCCGAGACCTTGTTCCAGCAGATCTGCGAGCTGAATATTGAACTGGTCTTAACCGCGCATCCGACCGAAGTTAGCCGCCGCACCCTCATTCAGAAATATGATGGCATCAATGCCTGCCTGTCAGCCTTTGACCAGCAGAAACTGACGCCGCGTGAGCGTCAGGCGGTACTGGAAGAGCTGAAACAGCTGATCAGCTCGGCCTGGCAGACTGATGAAATTCGTCAGCATCGCCCGACACCGATTGATGAAGCCAAATGGGGCTTTACCACCATTGAACAGACGCTGTGGAATGCAGTGCCCAAATTTATCCGGGAACTGGACAGCATGGTGCAGGCCCAGTGTGGTCAGCAGCTGCCGCTGGAAATTGCACCGCTACGTTTTGCCTCCTGGATGGGCGGTGACCGCGATGGCAACCCGAATGTGACCCATCAGGTGACCCAGGAAGTGCTGTGGCTCTCGCGCTGGAAAGCCGCCGATTTGTACCTGCGCGATATTGAAGATTTGCGCTGGGAACTGTCGATCCAGCAATGCAGTCCGGAGCTGCTGGCTGCCATTGGTACGCCGCATCCTGAACCGTATCGTGAATATTTACGTGAAACGCGCCAGCGTTTGACCGCCACCCGTGACTGGCTGGCGCAAAAGCTGCAAGGCCTGGATGCTGATGACAGTCAGGTAATCAAAAGTAAACAGGAACTGCTGACCCCGTTATTGCTGTGTCACCGCTCATTAATGGCCTGCAACATGCCGGAAATTGCCAATGGCAAGCTGCTGGATTTCATTCGCCGGGTCAACTGTTTCGGGATTGAACTGCTCAAACTGGATATCCGTCAGGAATCTGGCCGGCATCGTCAGGCCATTTCGGCAATTACCGAATATCTCGGGCTGGGCAATTTTGAAACCTGGACCGAACAGGCGCGGCAGAATTTCCTGCTGCAGGAACTGCAAAGCAAACGTCCGCTATTACCCAAATACCTACAGGAACCAAAACAGAGCCTGATTGAACATCCGGATGTGCAGGAAGTATTTGCCACCATGCGGACTCTGGCCGAACAGCCATCGGAATCACTGGGTGCCTATATTATTTCCATGGCCGAATATCCAAGTGATGTGCTAGCGGTGTTATTGCTGCAAAAAGAAGCCGGTATTCAAACGCCGCTACGCGTGGTGCCGCTGTTTGAAACCCTGAAAGATCTGGACGGCGCAGCCGACACCATGCACACCCTGTTTAGTATGCACTGGTACAAGCAGCATATTCAGGGCAAACATGAAGTGATGATTGGCTATTCCGACTCGGCCAAAGATGCCGGCTTTATGTCGGCCAACTGGGCCCAGTATCGTGCCCAGGAAGAACTGACTGCTGTGGCGCAGCAGCACGGGGTTCAGCTAACCCTGTTCCATGGCCGTGGCGGTTCTATCAGCCGTGGCGGCGCACCGACCCAGCAAGCCCTGTTCTCACAACCACCAGGTTCAATTTCCGGTGCGATTCGCGTCACCGAACAGGGCGAAATGATCCGCTTCAAGTTTGGTCTGGAAGAAATTGCCTTACAGAATCTGGAAATCTATACCGCTGCAACACTGGAGGCGACCTTGCTGCCACCGCCGGTTCCTAAACAGGAATGGCGCCAGTTAATGCACAGCATGACTGACCTGTCGGTGCAGGTCTATCGCCAGACTGTACGGGAAAATCCGCATTTTGTGAAATACCTGCGTACCGTGACCCCGGAACTGGAGCTGCAAATGCTGCCGCTTGGTTCACGTCCGGCCAAGCGTAAAGTCAGCGGCGGCATTGAATCGCTACGTGCCATTCCCTGGGTGTTTGCCTGGACCCAGATCCGTCTGATGCTACCGGCCTGGCTGGGTACTGGTGCTGCTATTAACCAGGTCATTGCCCAGGACCAGCAGGCACTGCTGGAAGAAATGCTGCGCGAATGGCCCTATTTCCAGACCCTGGTGGATATGCTGGAGATGGTTCTGTCCAAGGCCGATGGGCATATTGCACTCTACTATGAGGCACATCTGACCGAAGATGAAGAACTGAAAGCCCTAGGGGCCGAGCTGCGTCAACGCCTGAAAGATGCAGTCCAGACCTTGCTGACACTGAAAGGTGAGTCACAGCTCCTCAGCAGCAATGATGTGCTGGATCAGTCGATGAAAGTACGTAAACCGTATTTACTGCCACTGCATCTGCTGCAGGCTGAACTGATGAAACGTCGTCGCCAGTATCTCAACAGCCAGCAGGCCGAGCATAGTCCGGTAGATCATGCCTTAATGGTCACCATTGCCGGTATTGCTGCCGGATTACGCAACACCGGCTAAGTCAAATTGGCAAAAACATACAGCACATGTTCTGCATGTGCTGTATTTTTAAGCAGTCATAAAGCTGTCATTTCTTTTTTTATGAATAAAATAATTATTATTTATACATTCCCTCCAGCCAAAGTCGATGAATTAATCTACTGATTTCATACTATTTTTATATTAAAAAATTTTTACCCTGCGGTAAAAAACAAAGTAAAGTCATAGAATTAATTTGAACAAAAATTTTGTATCTCCGATTAAATCTTTTAAAAAACAGGAGTATGATTGGCACAATTTGTCTTTAGAGTGCTCAAAATATGTCCAATTGGTTTCCCAAATGGCGCCCGTATCAAGGCAGTATCGATGCACGTCCTGTAGGTACCAATGAGTATCTTCCACCTGCGCAAACTGTGGTTCTGGGGGTTCAGCACGCGTTTGCCATGTTTGGTGCGACGGTACTTGCGCCTTTCCTGATGGGCTTTGACCCGAACCTGGCCATTCTGATGTCCGGGATCTGTACCATCCTGTTCTTTATTATGACCGGTGGTCGCGTTCCTAGTTATTTAGGTTCCAGCTTTGCCTTTATTGGGGTGGTAATTGCTGCGACCGGTTATGCCGCATCCGGCACGGGCGGACCCAACCCGAATATTGCGGTGGCAGCCGGCGGGATTATTGCCTGCGGTATTTTATATGCCCTGCTCGGCTTTCTGGTCATGGCCACCGGCACGCGCTGGATTGAAAAATTAATGCCGCCTGTAGTTACCGGTGCAGTGGTGATGATCATTGGTCTGAACCTGGCGCCGGTCACGGTCAAAGGCGTAGCTGGTAATCCATTTAATATGTGGATGGCGCTGGTGACTGTCCTATGTATGGGTTCGATTGCGGTATTTACCAAAGGACTGTTACAGCGCCTGTTGCTCCTGGTTGGTCTGCTGCTGGCCTATCTGGTTTACTTTATTGTCAGTAATGTCATGGGTTATGGCACGCCAATTAACTTTGCCCCAATCCAGCAGGCGGCATGGTTTGGCCTGCCAACCTTCCATGGTCCGGAATTTGAAGTCAATGCCATGCTGATCATTGCCCCGGTGGCGCTGATTCTGGTGGCAGAAAACCTGGGCCATATTAAAGCCGTGAGTGCCATGACCGGTGAAAACCTGGACCCGCACATTGGTAAAGCCTTTGTTGCCGATGGTGTAGCCACCACTTTAGCCGGTGGTGTCGGTGCGCCAGGCATGACCACCTATGGTGAAAATATTGGCGTGATGGCAGTAACACGTGTCTACTCGACCATTATTTTTGCAGTTGCCGGTGTGTTTGCCATTTTCCTTGGTTTATCGCCTAAGTTTGGTGCCATTATTCATACCATTCCAAGCGCGATTTTAACCGGTGCCTCAATTGTGGTGTTTGGTCTGATTACCATTGCTGGAGCCAAAATCTGGATTGAAAACAAAGTCGACTTCTCAAAAAACAAAAACCTGATGGTGGCGGCAGTGACCATTATTTTAGGTACCGGTGACTTTGCCCTGCAATTCGGCAGCTTTAACCTAGGTGGTATTGGTACGGCAACCTTTGCCGCACTGTTACTGAACCTGTTCTTTAGCTTGGGCGAAAAATCAGAAAAAGCATAACTGCCCTGACTAATATACAAAAAAACCGAAGCCGGTATGATCAGTACCGGCTTCGGTTTTTTTATCTGAAACCTAAACGCTAGCAGTCAGGTTTCAAGGCAAAATTAAATTATTTTTGCTTTTTCAGGGCTTTTTGCAGCTGTTTCAATTTACCCTGATGTTTTGAAATCTTTTTCAAACGTGCTTTGATTTTTTGCTTTAACGATTTAACTTGCTTCGCCATGGTATTACTCCCTAGTAAGGCTATTCGCGCTTGTGCTGTTTCACAAAGCTACGAATAAATTTTCTTAATTCACGAGCAGCACTAGTATCCAGTTCTTCACACAAATGAATAAATTCATCGCGTTCAGCACTATTAATACGAATTAAAAGTTGTCCATCTTTTTTGCCTGTCTTTATTTTTTTGATTTGCTCGCTCATTGCTTCACTCCAAAATAAAGACGCTTTAACAAAAAGATGTATATACAATATATATACATTTTCAATTAAGTCAAATCTATCGTGTTAAAATATGTAATAAAATCAATAGATTTAGTTTACCAAAAAACTATAGACGCGCGCAAAGCCTGCCGGGCTCTAGCTTTGCGCAAAATACCGCCATCGGTTTATTTTTAAATTAAAGTTAGATGATTCGCTTGTTTTTCAACCAACCTTGATCTTGAAGCGAAACAGCAGCTCAGATTCATCTCACCTGCTGAGTGCGGATTTCTATGGTTCTGGCTAAAGATTAAAGACGAACAAAAATAATCCGCGCCGCCGGAATCAGGAAGATTATCCCGGCCTGCTGTGATGAAAACAGAGTGCCAGCGCGTTTTTAATTGTTATCGGTTTTAAGGTCTAAACTGTTTCAGTTCACGCTGAATAAAGTGCTGGAACATGGTCTGGTACAGCTGTTCAATTAGCTGAGCATCGAGCCCCAAGCTGGTGGCCTGGCTATGCAGACGCTCCAGAATCTGGGCCTGGCGTTCCGGGGTCTGCATATCGGTTTCTGATTTTTTAAAACGGGTGGTCTGATCGACATAATATTGACGCGCTGCAATCAGCTCCACCAAAGCACTATCAATCACATCAATCTGTGCGCGAGCCTGTTCCAGCGACTCAACTTTCTCTTTTTTCATGTTGTAAGATGTCATTTTCAGCTTCGTTTTCACTTTTGTACTTTTCTTCTAACACATTACTGAAAATACTTTCAATCATCCAGACGCGATAAAGGCTATTAAACACATAACTTTGCCCGTCAATCCGCAGCTCCAGCACCGGTAAATTCGGCTGGGACTTCATTTCACAAAGCATGTCATTGTCTTTTAGATACTGTTCAATATCGGCGCTGCTCAGTTCAACAATGTTCAGCTCACGGCGTAACTGCTCGAAATGGGCTTTAAAAGACAGGTCTTTGCCCTGGGTCCACACCGCCTGCAAAATTCGGTGAATGGCCTGCATGCGCTGCTCTTCCGGCACGCTATAAAACAGTCGCGCCATCTGATAGGTGGCATCCTGGGTCGGCCGGCAAAACGGGGTAAAGGCCACTTCGGTGCGTTTGGATAAACGGGTCGCCAGACTCCAGTCAAACAGGTCACGGCCCTGATAACTGAGCGGATAGACATTCAAATGAATATTATAATAATTGGCCAGCTCTTCCTGAATATAGGCCAGCAGCAGCCAGGAAATCGGATCTTCCAGCGCGATATATAAATCCAGCTCCGGGTCCATACGCTGAATTTCATTTAAGGCTTCGGCATCATTAATTAAATGCTCACGCCATTCAATATGATTAATCAGGAAAATCGGATTACCGGTCAGCAGCTTCTGCTGTTTTAGGCGCCGGGTCAGGCGCAACAAATCATCTACCGCATGATACTGACGGCCACCAAACTCGAAATAGCTGGCAAGGATGGCATCCTGATTAAAAATCCGTTCCGGAAAATGCTGTTCCTGATGATGGCGGCTGGCCATGGCATACAGGGTGCGTAATTTGCCATACTGCTTTTGCCAGAGCATATGGAATACATCTTCCAGCAAATACAGAAAATCCTGACCGCGTAAAGGCGTATGCCGTAAGATGGTCTCAGCTTGCGCCAAGGCTTCCGGGGTCGGTTGCTCCGGGGTGTCATGAAAACTGAAACGGTGCTGCTTGGACAGGATCTGTGCATCATTCAGGCAATAGTTCTGCCACTCCAGCGCCGACATCTGGTTCGGCGGCTCTGCACTGCCACTGGAAATAATTACCTTTAACGGCTTTAAAGCATCGGAGAGGATTTCTTCAAGCTGTGGCAGTTCCTGCACCGCCAGATAGCTATACACATCATCTAAACGCAGATGAATACTGAGGCCCTGCTCAATCGGTAACACCGCTTGACGAGACGGTTTTTGATAAAACCAACTCGATCGGATTGGATCAAACCAACGGCGTAACAGTGACATGAGCTGAGCCTCTAAAGGATTAAACGGCGGAATAAAAGATACTACACCGGTTTATAACAATTTGATCTTAAATGATCAATTACACATCCAAATTTAAATCGGTCACGGCGCCAGTCTCTGCCCCTGAGGTCAGTCGGGCAAATTTGGCCAGTGCACCATGCGTATAATTTGGTTTTGGCTTGACCCAGGCCGCCTGACGCGCGGCAATTTCCTGTTCAGACACATGCCAGGTCATTTCACGGGTTTCGGCATTGATGGAGATTTTATCGCCATTTTTCACCAAACCAATTGGCCCACCTTCATAGGCTTCCGGGGTCACATGGCCAATCACAAAGCCATGACTGCCGCCAGAGAAACGGCCATCGGTAATCAGGGCCACAGCATCGCCCAGGCCTTTACCAATAATCGCCGAAGTCGGTTTTAGCATTTCAGGCATGCCCGGTCCGCCTTTTGGACCAACACCGCGAATTACCACCACTTCGCCCGGCTGCACCTGACCGTCAAGAATACCGCGCATAGCACCAATTTCGCCTTCAAACACCCGTGCCGGGCCTTCAAAATATAGGCCTTCTTTACCGGTAATTTTTGCCACCGCACCGGTTGGCGACAGGTTGCCTTTTAAAATCACCAGATGCGAATCTTTTTTCACCGGTGCATCAAATGGCAGGATAATCTGCTGGCCTTCCGGATAATCTTCAACATCCGCCAGGTTTTCGGCCAGTGTTTTACCGGTCACGGTCAGGCAGGAACCATCGAGCATACCGGCATCCAGCATCCGTTTCATCAGCGGCTGAATCCCGCCAATCGCAATCAGTTCAGACATCAGGTATTGACCGGATGGACGTACATCGGCCACCACCGGAATATCCTGACCAATGCGGACAAAATCATCCAGGCTCAGCTCGACCCCGGCCGTATGCGCCATCGCCAGTAAATGCAGCACGCCATTGGTGGAACCACCCAGGGCAATCAGCACTTTAATGGCATTTTCAAAAGCCGCTTTGGTCATGATGTCACGTGGCTTGATATCCAGACGGAGCAGATTCATCACTGCTTCACCAGCACGGGCACAGTCAATCTGCTTGTCTTCAGACACCGCTTCCTGTGCAGAGGAACCCGGCAGGCTCATTCCCAGAGCTTCAATCGCAGAGGCCATAGAATTCGCGGTATACATCCCCCCACAAGAACCCGGCCCTGGCAAAGACACTTCTTCAATATGTTTCACCTGAATCGCATTAATTTCGCCTTTGGCATGCTGACCCACCGCTTCAAATACCGAAATCATGTCGGTATGCCCTTCACCCGGCTTGATGGTGCCACCATAAATAAACAGACCTGGACGGTTTAAACGTGCCAAGCCCATGATGCAGCCCGGCATATTTTTGTCACAGCCCCCAATCGCAATCACGCCATCATAGGCCTGACAACCGACCACCGCTTCAATCGAATCGGCAATAATTTCACGCGACAGCAAGGAGTATTTCATCCCTTCAGTCCCGTTGGAGATCCCGTCGGAAATAGTGATGGTATTGAAGATAATCCCCTTACCACCGGCAGCATTAACGCCCTGCTCGACTGTACGCGCCAGACCATCAATATGCATATTACACGGCGTGACATTGGCCCAGGTCGAAGCGATCCCAATAAAAGGACGCGTAAAATCCTCATCCTGAAAACCGGTGGCACGCATCATGGATCGGGCCGGTGCATTTTCAATGCCTTCATAAACAGGCGCGGAATGTTCTCGGATATTGTCTTTACTCATTTTATTCGTCCTGAGTGTAATTTTTGAGAAGCCTAAATATTGGCTAGGTTTTATCCGATTGTATAGAAAGCAATCTCGACATAAAAGTAAGACTCTGTGTATCTGACTCAGTTATTTTTTATTTTCTTAGATGAGTATTTGAAGTACGAAGTTGCCATACATAATAAAAGACCCGGTCTTTTCAAGCCGGGCCTTTTACTGAGACTGTAAATCAGTCATGGGATGATTTCTGATTAGATTCATCTTTACACTATTTAAAATCAATTACTTATAAATTTTTAGTGTAGGCGTACTTAATTCACCTGATGCAGACCAAGTTCTTCATTGGAAGCCAACACCACAGATGCCAGAATCGGAGCCGCCAAAATCACAGGAACAGCTAAGATCCAAAAGACGACGGTATAATGTGGATCAAAGAAAAATTGAATGCTCAGTGCAGCTAAAATCATAATGAGCGCTAAAATTGCCACAAAGCGGCTAATAAATTTCATGGACATGCGTGTAATCACTTTTGCATTGATACTGTCGCTTTAGTATACACATACTTTTTTTAAGACTTTATCGGTTTTAAGTATCTAAAGCCCTCTCTCCATTGATTTTATTGAAAGTTTAGGTGTTTTACTTAAGTTTAAATCGCTAAGGAATAAAAAAGCACTCCCATCTGGAGTGCTTTTTCGCGCTATAAAAATTTACAGCTTAGATTTCACGTACCGCACCTTTTGCAGCACTTGTAGTGTGCATCGCATAAGCTTTCAATGCTTTAGAAATCTTACGTGGACGTTCTTCCACTGGGTGCCAGCCTTTTTCATCCTGTGCTGTACGACGAGCGGCCATGGTCGCATCATCTACTGCCAGGTGAATGGTACGGTTTGGAATATCGATTTCGATACGATCGCCATCTTCAACCAGACCAATCGCACCGCCTTCAGCCGCTTCTGGAGAAACGTGACCAATCGACAGACCTGATGAACCGCCAGAGAAGCGGCCGTCAGTTAACAGTGCACATTCCTTACCTAAACCTTTCGATTTCAGGTAGCTGGTTGGGTACAGCATTTCCTGCATACCAGGGCCACCACGTGGGCCTTCGTAACGAATCACAACCACATCACCTGCTGTGATTTTGCCACCCAGAATCGCCTCTACTGCGGCATCCTGGCTTTCAAATACACGTGCAGTCCCATTAAATTTCAGGATGGATTCATCTACACCCGCAGTTTTTACGATACAGCCATCTAGGGCGATGTTGCCGTACAGCACCGCCAGACCACCATCTTTAGAGAAGGCATGTTCAGCATTACGGATTACGCCATTTTCACGGTCGCCATCAAGGCGTGAATAATAACGGTCCTGTGAAAATGCAGTCTGGGTTGGAACACCACCTGGCGCCGATTTGAAGAAAGTGTACACCTCTTCATTTTCAGTGCGGATGATGTCCCATTTATCTAAGGCATCTTTTAAAGTGGCTTCATGTACGGTCGGTACAGAAGTATCCAGCAAACCGGCACGATCCAGCTCGCCTAGAATACCCATGATCCCGCCGGCACGGTGAACATCTTCCATATGTACATCATTTTTCGCTGGAGCCACTTTACACAGGACCGGCACTTTACGCGATAAACGGTCGATGTCATCCATGGTGAAATCAACACCGGCTTCATTGGCCGCAGCCAGCAGGTGCAATACGGTATTGGTTGAACCGCCCATGGCAATGTCCAGGGTCATGGCATTTTCATACGAGGCTTTGGTGGCAATTGAACGTGGCAGAACGCTGTAATCATCCTGTTCATAGTGACGTTTGGCCAGTTCCACAATTAAAGAACCAGCACGTTCGAACAGTTTTTTACGGTTGGCGTGCGTGGCCAGTGTAGAACCGTTACCTGGAAGAGATAAACCGAGCGCTTCGGTCAAGCAGTTCATTGAGTTGGCAGTAAACATGCCTGAACATGAACCACAGGTTGGACATGCAGAACGTTCGTATTCAGCCACTTCTTCATCAGTATAGTTATCATCTGCAGCGACGATCATGGCATCGATCAAGTCGATGGCTTTATCATTACCACGGATTTTCACTTTACCGGCTTCCATCGGACCGCCAGACACGAATACCACTGGAATGTTCAGGCGCATTGCTGCCATTAACATCCCCGGAGTGATCTTGTCACAGTTCGAGATACACACCATCGCATCGGCACAGTGTGCGCTGACCATATATTCTACCGAGTCAGCAATTAGGTCACGTGAAGGCAGTGAATACAGCATACCGTCATGACCCATCGCGATGCCGTCATCTACAGCAATGGTATTGAATTCTTTTGCTACACCGCCTGCCTGTTCAATCTGACGTGCCACCAGCTGACCCAGGTCTTTTAAATGCACGTGACCCGGTACAAACTGGGTAAAAGAGTTGACCACCGCAATAATCGGCTTGCCAAAATCTTCATCTTTCATCCCGGTCGCACGCCATAAGCCACGTGCGCCCGCCATATTTCTTCCGTGTGTCGATGTTTTTGAACGATAGTCAGGCATGTGTATTTCCAACGAGTTGTGCTTGAGAGGGTGAATCCCCATCTCTGGCTAAAATGTACTGATCTTCAGGTTATCAGTTGAAATTTCGTCACATCATACTACAGCTCAATCTGTCAGCGTGCTGGGTGATCGGGTCTTTTGAACCTTTTATTCTGCGATCTTTCAACTGATGAAAACTGGGGAGACTCGCCTACGGAGCCGATATGATTTGATCATAAAGCATTAGCTCCGGCATTTTCATGAATAATTTTTACCTCTTATATAAACAAAATTTATTGATATTAATTTTTTAAATAAAATTTTGTTTGCAAAGAACAACACCCAGCCGAACTCATGAAGATGCAATCTCTATTTACATGACAATTTAGGCTTAAAAAGGCTTTTCGCATATAATGTGGGGCAAGTTTATATGGAATCTCATGTGTGAAAATTATCTTTGCGGGAACACCAGAATTTGCAGCTGTAGCGCTCGATGCCTTATTAAAAACCGAGCATGAAATTGTGGCGGTCTATACTCAACCTGACCGCAAAGCAGGCCGCGGACAAAAACTTACGGCCTCTGCCGTAAAACAACTGGCGCTGGCGCATGATCTTCCGGTGTACCAACCACTACATTTTAAATCGTCCACGGAAGAAGGTCTGGCTGCGCAGGCAGAACTGAAAGCCCTGAATGCCGATGTGATGGTGGTGGCGGCCTATGGCCTGATTTTGCCACAAGTGGTGCTGGATACACCCAAATATGGCTGCCTGAATATCCATGGTTCGCTGCTGCCACGCTGGCGAGGAGCGGCACCCATTCAACGCGCGATTGCCACTGGCGATGCTGAAACCGGCGTGACCATTATGAAGATGGCGGCCGGGCTGGATACCGGCGATATGATGTATAAAACCCTGTGCCCGATTACAGCCGAAGATACTTCTGCCAGCCTACATGACAAACTGGCCATTCAGGGTGCAGAGGCGATTGTGGCGGTACTGGCTTCGGAGCAGACTTTACAACAGTATCTGGAACAGCGCGAAGTACAGGATGAAGCTTTAACGGTATATGCCCACAAGCTGTCTAAAGCCGAAGCGAAAATTGACTGGGCTGAGGATGCTGTGACAATTGACCGCAATATTCGCGCCTTTAACCCATGGCCGGTGGCATTTATTCCGCTGGATGAGCAGAGTAATTTACGGGTTTGGGGATCTGTACTGTCGAATGAAGCGGTCAATGGCCAGTCGGCGGGGACCATTCTGGCGCTGGATAAACAGGGCGTGCATGTGGCCTGTGGCGATGGCAAGGCCATCTGCCTGACCAGCCTGCAATGGCCGGGCGGTAAAGCGCTGAATCCGGTCCAGATTGCACAAACCCAGAAATTAAACGTTGGGCAGGTGCTGGCATGAATCAACATCTATCCGGTCAGTCACATCTGAACTTACGCGCCCAAGTGATTCGCACTTTATTGGCCGTCCAGCAGGGTCAATCTCTGGCCAGTATTTTACCGCTGCATCTGACCAAGGTCGCCGAGCGTGACCGGGCGCTGTATCACGAACTGGTCTTAGGCACCTTGCGTCAATGGTATGGCCTGAAAAGCATTACCCTGCCTTTGCTGGTCAAACCGCTGAACAATGAAACTGTTGAAACCTGTCTCTATGTCGGGCTGTATCAGATTTTATGTACCCGTATTGCCGACCATGCGGCTATTTCAGAAACCGTCACTGCCACCAAGCAGTTGGGCTTTCAGGCGCTCAGTGGTGTGGTCAATGCCATCCTACGACGTGTTTCACGTGAAACATCGGTCTTTGAGCAGGCCCTGCAAGCGGCGCATGGTTTACCCAGCTGGCTGTTTAAACGTCTGAAAAAAGACTGGCCGGAACAGCTGGAGCAACTGACCCAGGACCTGAAACAGACAGCACCACTGACTTTAAGGGTCAATCAGCGCAAGATCAGCCGTGAAGCCTATCTGAATAAACTGCTGGGCGCCGGTATTCAGGCACGTCCGGGCGAGCGTTCCGATGTGGCGATTATTCTGGAACAGGCGGTGCAGATTCCGGAGCTGCCGGGCTTTGATGCCGGCTGGTTCTCGGTACAGGATGAACATGCCCAGCTTTGTGCGCAGTTACTGCCAGATTTAAATGGCAAAGTGGTGATTGATGCCTGTGCAGCCCCGGGCGGAAAAACCGCACATATTCTGGAAAAATTTAGTCCGGCCACTTTGGTGGCACTGGATCAGGACCCGAAACGCCTGCTACGGGTCACGGAAAATCTGGAGCGCCTGCAACTGACCGATACGCAGCAGGTCGAAATTCTGGCGGCAGATGCTACGCGCTGGACCGCAACCGAACCAGTCGATTGTATTGTGCTGGATGCACCCTGCTCTGCCATTGGGGTGATGCGCCGTCATCCGGATATTCGCCTGTTACGCCAGTCCGCTGACATTCAGCAAACTGTCGAGCTGCAGCAGCAGATTCTGGAACAGATGTGGTCCCAGCTAAAAGTCGGCGGCACCTTGCTGTATATCACCTGTTCCATTTTAAAAGCAGAAAATGAGCAGCAGATGCAGCAGTTCTTTGCCCAGCATGCCGATGCCAAAGAAATTAAAATTGCCACAGACTATGGCGTCGAACAGCAGTATGGTCGCCAGCTGTTACCGGAAGCCGGACGCGGCGATGGCTTCTATTATTGCCGAATTGAAAAAATCTAGACGATAAAAAAAGGAACCCTCAGGTGGTTCCTTTTTTTATGCTACAGCGGTTTAGTCTGCACAAACCTGTACCACAGACTTAATCCTCCGGTTCATCTGGATGTTTGCTCAGATGAATCATGGCCAAGATTAAACCGCCCCAGAGCAGGACAGTCGAGATGATCATCATGATAATTGCTTCAGTATTCATCTTAGTTCTCCTCTTCCGGGACTTTGTCTTTCAGACAGCTCAGTACAATGGCACCCACAATAAACAGGGCCAGCGTACCGCCACCCACCAACCATAAGATTTCAGCCGGATAACCGCCATAACCTTCTGCAACAATCGACTTGATGGTTAGGCCTAAAGCCACCAGTAATGATAATGGAGTCACAACGGTTAACAGGAAGTTCCAGCCGGCACCCAGTTTAATACTAGAGTACTGGTTGATATGCGCCTGTAACTGCGACAATAACGGACGACGGAACCACGACACCAGAATAATCGACAGTAAACCACCGCCAACAATACCAATGTTATTGGCAAAGTAGTCAATGATGTCGACAAAGGTAATCGCACTATGGGTCGAGAAAATCAGGGTCGAAACAATGGCAGAACCACCGGCAATAATGCTGACCGATTTTTTACGTGACCAGCCTAACTTGTCCTGGAAAGCTGAAATCGGCACTTCCAGAATACTGACCATGGAAGTAATCCCGGCAACGGTCAACGAGGCAAAGAACAGGAAGCCAAATAAGTCGCCGCCTGCGCCCATGCTGGAAATAATTTTCGGGAAGGCAATAAAAGCCAGACCAATACCGCCAGATACCACTTCTTCCACGGTTGAGCCTGAGCTGAACGCCATAAAGCCCAAAGCCGCAAATACCCCGATACCGGCCAGAATTTCAAAAGATGAGTTGGCCAGCGCAACCACCGCACCGGAACCAGTCATATTGGTTTTACGCTTTAAATACGAGGCATAGGTCAGCATGATCCCGAAGCCAACAGACAGCGAGAAGAAGATATGACCAAATGCGGCCAGCCAGACTTTATAGTTGCCCATCGCTTCCCAGTTCGGGGTAAAGAAGGCATTTAAACCTGCGGTTGCGCCCGGTAAACGGATCGCCTGAATCACCAGAATCGTGAACAGTACCACCAGTAACGGCATAAAGATTTTATTGGCCAGTTCTACACCACGACGTACACCACCGTAGAGAATGAACATCACCACCGCCCAGACAATCACCAGACCGAAGAATAAGGTCGGTACAAAGCCCAAGGCCAGCCCTTCGCCATTTTGCAAATAGGAATTAAAGAAGAAGGCCTGGGTGTCTGCCCCCCATTTCTGGCCAATTGCGTAGTACATATAACTACCGGCCCAGGACAGAACGCTGGCATAGTAAATCCCGATGACCAAGGTCACCATCACCTGCCACCAGCCCAAGGACTCACTGTTCATGAGCTTTTTATACGCCAGTGGCGGCGCTTTACGGAACTTATGCCCGACCGCGTAATCTAAATATAATAACGGCAAACCGGCAGCAAAAATTGCCACCAGATACGGTACTAAGAAGGCACCACCACCATTTTCGTAAGCCACATAGGGAAAACGCCAAATATTCCCCAAGCCTACAGCTGAACCAATCGCTGCAATAATAAAGCCTGATCGCGCGGACCAGTTTTCACGATTTCCTGACATAAAACACCTAAACCTAGATGCTTTTTTCACTGCTTTTTATGTGGTTTTCTCGCAAGCAAAAAAGCACCATGCAATATTAATCTTGAGTGTTTGATTTAGCCTTGACCTTTTGGGTACTGGTTTCTAAATGACAAACAGGGAGTGAATGACGAAAACTTGCTTAAAGTGCATCGTGAAGACTCCCTTTTATATGGTTCAACAATACTCACTTTTAAAAAATTATTCTGTAATTTCTGCTCCAAATCTTGGGTTTTTATAATCTATCCTGATTCAACCGCTCAATTAATCAGCTTATTTATTGTACAATTTTGGTTATGAATTACCAAACTTTTTGGAATATATTATGAAGTAAAACTGAAAACTCAATTGCCATCCTTTAAACGGTCATTTATACCCGATGATATAAAATGCCTATCACCTACCCGCACTGCTTTCTTCGGATACTGTATTTCATCAATAGATTGCCGTGATCCATAGATGAGGATGCATCAAGCTCAAGCTTGCCCTTGATGCATCTCCCAGCGATCAACCCTGTTGATGGATCACCAGCAAACGTTCTTCCTGCATATCACGAATTGCCGATTGAATTCCCTCGCGGCCCAGACCCGAATCCTTGACCCCGCCATACGGCATGTTATCGACCCGGAATGATGGAATATCGTTAATAATCACCCCGCCAACATGCAGCTGGTCCCAGGCATACAGCATCTGCTGCAGATTCTGAGTATAGACCCCGGCCTGCAAACCAAAGCGGCTCTGGTTAATCCGTTCAATGCCCTGCTCAAACTGTTCATACGGCTCCAGAATAGCCACCGGACCAAAAGCCTCATTCTGGTAAATTTCTGACTGAGGCGAAACCTGCTCCAGCAATGTCGGCTCGAACATCACCCCCTGCTGTTCACCGCCCACCAGTACCGTCGCGCCTTCTGCTACGGCCTGATCCAGCCATTTTTTCAGGCGCACGGCTTCGTTCTCTTTAATCATCGGCCCAACCAAAGCGCTGTCCAGACGCGGATCAGCTGCCCGTAATGACTGCAAACGGCTGACCAGTTTATCTTTAAGCTGTGTGTAAATCGCGCGATGCACCAGAATACG
This sequence comes from Acinetobacter sp. YH01025, assembly GCF_013420185.1. Classification (NCBI taxonomy): domain Bacteria; kingdom Pseudomonadati; phylum Pseudomonadota; class Gammaproteobacteria; order Moraxellales; family Moraxellaceae; genus Acinetobacter; species Acinetobacter sp. YH01025. The sequence continues at coordinate 24,512 of NZ_VOYR01000017.1, forward strand.
CTGCACACTAATACACACCTGTCCGGCATGGTTATAGGCACCGCCAATTAACCGGTCAACCAGCGCATCATTGACCTCGGTATCGGCCTCAATCATCACGGCAGCATTGCCGCCCAGCTCCAGCGTGACCTTTTTACGTCCGGCACGCGCTTTCATGTCCCAGCCCACCACATCGGAACCGGTAAAGCTCAGCAGTTTAAAGCGGTCATCGGTGACCAGCACATCGGCCTGCTCACGCGGACAGGGCAATACCGAAAAGGCCCCAGCCGGCAAATCGGTTTCCGCCAGAATCTCGGCAATTTTTAAGGCAGAAATCGGGGTTAGACTGGCCGGTTTTAAAACAAAGGGACAGCCGGCAGCAATCGCGGGTGCAATTTTATGGGCAGTTAAATTCAGAGGAAAATTAAATGGACTGATCAGCGATACCGCACCAATCGGTACCTGTTTACTGATGCCCTGATAACTGCAAGCCGCGGCAGTTACTGCCAATGGCATCATCCGGCCCTGATCCATCTGGGTGACTGCATCCGCAGCCAGTTGAAAGGTATTGATTAACCGCTCCACTTCAGCAGCGGCAGCCCTTTTCGGTTTGCCGCCTTCAATAATCAGCAGTTCGGTGAGCTCGGCCCGGCATTCCTGAAAACGCTGCACACAATGCAGCAGGATTTTCTGTTTCTGAAACGGTTTTAACGCCGCCATCGCCGCTTCCGCCTGGACTGCGGCCTGAATCGCCTGCTCTAGCGTCTCTGCATCGGCCAGCGCCACACGTGCATAACAGCGCTGCAGATACTTATCTTCGACCTCTAGCCACTGGCCGGTCACATGCGGCTGTCCAGCCAGATATAAAGGATAATCGTGCGGATGATCAGTGTGCGTAGCCATGTGCAGGTCCTCTATTTTTTGCATGATGCGTCAATGCAATTTATACCAATTCCCGATATGATGCGCCGAGATGTTTCCCGGTTCCATCCTCCACAATAAATTTATTCTGAGAATATACAAGCTCTACAGGGATTTTTATGCGTACACGTCCAGCATTGTGTTTCATCCTCGGTCTTGGCTGTTTTAGCGCCGCACAGGCCGATATTATTGGTGTTAAAGGTAGCGTCGATTACTGGCATTATAACAGTGACTTATCGAGTGCCTTGGGCCAACCCGAGATGAAAGATGACTCCAGTTTGTCTTTTGCCTTGGCGGTTGAACATCCAGTACCGTTATTGCCGAATGTCAAAATCAAGCACAGCACACTTGAGGCAGAATCAGAACGTGAAGTTCTGAATGAAAAGATGGAGCGGATCGACCTCGATTATTCCGACTTCATTGTCTATTACGAAATTCTGGACAATATTGTCAGTGCCGATATTGGTGTGGGTGCCAAGGTGCTGGACGGTACCGTGCAGCAGAATTTAACCGAAGTGGAACAGGTCAGTGAAACCTTGCCAATGCTGTATGCCGAAGCCGGGGTGAAACTACCTTTTACCGGTTTAAGTGCCAAAGCCGAAGCCAGCTATGCCAAGTTTGATAATACTGTCATTAGCGATGCGCAGGCAGAACTGAAATATAATTTTATTGATAATTTACTGATCGATGTCGGCCTGAAAGCCGGTTACCGCATTCTAGATGTGGAGCTAAACGAAGGTGATGAACGTAATCTCCAGCTGGATTTTAAAGGTCCTTATCTTGGGCTGGAAGCACATTTCTAAGCCAGGCAAATCATCTTTTTCCCTTTAAACAAAAAGCCTCTACTGAGGCTTTTTGTTGATTCAGATGAATTACATCGGTTTAGCTATAAGAGCGACTGGCCTTGGACACCACCGGTGGTGTTTCGGTAACCGGCTCTGAGGCTTTCTGGATACGAATCAGGGCGACTGCAATTGCACCAATCACTGCTGGAATCGCCACCGCCAAGAAATTCAGTTTATGCGGTAATTCCATACCCAATAGCACCCCAATAATAATCGGGCCGACAATTGCACCCACACGGCCGACCGCAGAGGCACAACCAATCCCGGTTGAACGTACCGCCAGTGGATAATACTGTGCCACAAAGCTGTATAGCAGAATACTACTGCCAATTGCGGAAGCTCCAGCCAGCGCCACCAGTAGGTAAATCACCGGTTGTGGCGAGTTAAAGCCTAATCCAACCAGCGCCACAGCCCCCATCAGGAACATGCCAATAATCACCGGTTTTAAATGGAAACGGTCTGCCAGAATCCCGCCGCCAATGGTACCAATTACTGCACCAATATTCATCGACATCAGGAACATCAGGCTGCTGCCCAGCGAGTAACCAGCGGCCATCATCAGTTTTGGTAACCAGCTGCCCAGTGCATAGACCATCAATAAACACATAAAGAAGCAGCACCAGAACAATAAGGTACTCATGCCACGGTTTTGCTTAAATAAGGCGGCAATAGAGGCATCCGGCACCTGTACTTCATTTAAGACCAGCTGGGTCTGCGCACTGACTTTTTCTTCTGGCGTGATTTTCTGGATAATCTGGCGCGCTTTTTCATCCTGCTGTTTTTTCACTAAAAAGGTCAATGATTCAGGTAAAAACTTCCACAAGATCGGTAACAGTAACAGTGGAATACCCGCGATATAGAACATCACTTCCCAGCCAAAACTTGGAGTTAACCAGGCACCCAGTAACGCAGCCATAATACCGCCGACCGCATACCCACTAAACATGGTGGTCACCAAGGTACTGCGCAGTTTTTGTGGTGCATATTCAGAGGTTAAGGCCACCAGATTCGGTAATACTCCGCCAATTCCTAAACCGGCAATAAAGCGCAAAATTCCGAATTCAGTCGGGTTAGATGCGAAACCGCCCCAGAAGGTAAAACCGCTAAATAAGGTCACACAAATTAAAATGACATTTTTACGGCCAATCTTATCGGCCAGCATGCCAAAAAACATGGCACCGAACATCATTCCGGCCAGGGCAGTACTGGCCAACATGCCTGCTTGCACAGCAGTCATATTCCATTCTTGCATCAGTAGTGGTAGGGCTACGCCATTAATCGCCAGGTCATAACCGTCAAAGATGACTACAAATAAACACCAGAGTACGACGTTTAAATGAAAAGGTTTGAACTTCGCCTTGTCCACTACAGCATTCACATTCATTGTTGTTGCTGTCATTAATCCTCACCTCCAATTGTGAGATTTTATTCTTAATATGAAAAAATGAACAATCATTCACTTTTGTCTATAAAATGAATGATTATTCATTTTTTGTCTATGGATAAAAGGTCTAAATGATAAATTTTTCTTAAAAATCAGATTTGATTTAGCAATAAAGCTCAATTTCAGAGCAGAAAATTTAGTTATAAATCTTATAATTACTGGAAACTTATTCTATTTTTTTAAATTTTTATATTACAAAACAGTGAAATAAAAGCTTCATCATTGCAATTTTTAAGACAGGCTTAAATGACAACTTCTACCACACAAATTTGCAAATAAATGTAAAAATTGTGTCATAAAGCCAGAAAAATACTGTCCAGGTCGTAGATGTAGAAACTAGAAATTACGCCCATAAAAAAATCCCCCAAGCTTTTGCTCGGGGAATTTTGAATTAATGAGCTGGCGATGACTTACTCTCACATGGGTAACCCCACACTACCATCAGCGCTAAGAGGTTTCACTTCTGAGTTCGGGAAGGGATCAGGTGGTTCACTCTTGCTATTGTCGCCA